>JAGWTK010000465.1 GCA_028876035.1 Bacteroidota bacterium | reverse complement strand
GGTCACGCTGTGCGTCATGTCTACCCGTAATGGTTCCCCCCAGGACGCCACGATATAGCCATGCCGGATGATGAGGCCGGTGGGTTCACCGCGATCTTTAAATGGTCCTATGCCTTCCCCATAAGGTTCTTTTCCGAAACTCATTTCATGCGAAATTTCCATACTCCGCGGGTTCTTGCTTTCGTGGGCGATTGCAAATTGTACGGCCGCTGAGAGGAGGATACTGTCGAATCCCTGGCTGGACGCGGGCCGCTGTTCCCAACGACCGGGAGCAGGGAAATAGGGCAGAGAGGCCGCTTTTTTTTGTGCGGCGCCGGAAAATACAATCAGCAGGAGAGCGATTATGGGGAAAAATTTCATCGGCTAAAGTTAGGTATGGGAAGTTGTAAGTTATGAGTTTTAGGTTCTAAGTCCTTTTGATCCGCAAGGCAGATCAATTTTGAATGCCGCGGTGATTAATACCGCTGGCAAAACGCCGGAAATCCATAGCTAGAGCAATCCTGCAATGTCAATGATTTGGAACGCAGATTGTAGTACGTAAATAAACCAATCGTTATGCCTGGACCAAAGCCGGAAATTGAACCACCAACGCCGCCGCAGCCTACACAGCCGCCGGTTGTTAAATAGGGATCCACCAACTTGCCCGTTCTATTTATTCGTTCAACCAGCGAATTGACCACCATTGTTGTGGTCCGAAATAAAAGTTGAGCAACTGAGGGAGTATCGTGAGACCATTGGCACTATTCGCGAAGTAGACCATGCTTTTTTGCATGCCCGGGACTACCATAAAAAAGCCTTTGTAATCGCCGTTATCGCCCCAATGCCAAAGCGCCGGACCATGTTCGTTGTATTGGATACCCACACCCGGCCCCCACGCGATATGTGCTGCAGCAGCTGATGGCCGGTGAGTGGGAGGCATTACCGCAACCGTATCGGTTAGCAGCATTGCCTGCGTAATCTTTTTGAGGCCTGTTCCCCCGGCGAAATTCATCAGAAAATTCGTGTAGTCATTGGCGGTAGTAAGCAGCGAAAAAGCAGCTGCAGGTAGAAAGAATTCGCCCCTTTCTGTCGCAGTTCCGTCTTTGTTGTGGCCCCAGGCGGCGTCTGTGGCAAAGCCATCCTTCCAGACAAAGCTGCTGTGCATCATTTTCATTGGTTCAAATACTTCTTCCCTTGCAATTTGTACCAGTGGTTTTTTGCAAGAGGCCTCCAGTGCAAACTGGAGGTACATGAATCCTTCACCGGAATATTGCCAGGCAGTGCCGGGTGAAAATTCAGTGTTTAGCGGAGCTTTATACCATTCCTTCGACAATGGATTGCCCGCCCAATTGGGAAATCCGCTGGTATGATGCAACACCATCCGGGCAGTGATGCGTTTTGCCGAAGGGTCGTTTTGGATACGGTCATATTTGAAATAGCTGCAGAGCGGTGTATCTGCACTGATAATTCCGCTATCAATAAAACGCAGGGTGATGTACGCCAATACCACCTTGCCAAGCGAGGCTGCCTGGAAAATGGTGCTGTCTGTTATTGATCCTGCTTCACCTTCCTGCCTCAGGCCGAAATGATAGTTGCTTTTTTTTCCATGGTCCTGGATCGTCCATTGAGCACCCACGATATGAGCATTGCGGAAGAGTGTGTCTGGTAGCTGGGCGAGGGCTTGCTGAGAACAAAAGCAGGCGAACAGTACAAGTTTACAGACGAGCCGGGTGAGTGGCAGGTGAGCAGGTTGCATTGCCGAATGTACGGCGCTTATACTTCGCAATACGCACCTGTCCGGTTTCAGGTAGCATTAATTTTTAACCGGAATCGTTTGTCAACTGCTCCGCTCCAGCGCTGGTGATTTTTTAAAACGAGCGTGCCTTCTCCGGTATCGTTGACATGTATGCGCAAAGTCCGCATGCCGCTTCCTCCGGCGGCCGTGGTACCGGGTGGCGTATAATCAGTAGAAGCCAGTGTACAGAATGCCGGCAGTGATTCGACGGCCCATTCGAAACCAGCAGTGAGTGTTTCTTCGAGCTGAAGCAGAAGGCTGTCTGATTTCTTTACGGAAACCTCGGTATCGTTGGCGTCAATTCCAATTGCCTTTTCCATTTTGATTGGTTTGAAATAAAGGCCGGGGCTAACCCCGGCCTTGAAGGGTTTACCAAACATAGATTTGTGTTACCAGTCCGTTTTCTTCCGCGTAGTCAATCCGGCAGTTTTTCTCGCGTGCGTGCGCAGCCAGTTGGGTCATCGCTTCGCACATGGCATCACTTCCGGTTGCCAGTTTCTTCCAGCCGATGCCCGCGATGCTCATCCAGGCGTTGCGTGGATTGAAGGTGGTATAGAGCCCATTCACTCTTTTATCGGTGCTCCACACGGCAGCGCCGATGGCACCGGCAGCTTCGCTCTTTTCGGGTGGCGTAAGGGTAGGTGCATTGGCTTCCTGCACGAGTGTACTGCTGAGGGATGGCACTTCGATGCTGGGTGCATTGCTGCTATTGCCATTTGTACTGATGGCTACGGGTGGTGTTTTTTCCGGGTTGTTCATTTTTCTGCTCATTTTAATTGTTTTAGATTGCCGTTGAACGGCCGTTACTGAATCTTGTTGAGATTCGAACACCTAGAACACATAGATGGTATCGATCATGCCATTTTCCACATGAACATCTACGTTGGCATTGCTGGCTTTGGCTGCAGATAATTGCCGGACGGAATTGATGAAGCCGTCGTCGTTGTTGTTACTGATCTTTTTCCAGCCATCCACACTCAGGTAAGCCCAGGCATTTCGTTCTTCTGCAATTGTCCACATGCCCACTACTTTTTGTCCGCGTATCCAGCGCGTGTCCACTACACCGTTGATTCCATACACTTCTGTATCAATTCCACATTGTCCGTAGCCAATCCGGAAGAATCCCGATTCACCCCAGCTGGCGCCCCAGGAATTTTTACAGATCCAGCATTGGAGGTTATCGTCGTACCCTACGATACACACGCAGTGTCCACCTATCACGGTGGCATTAGCCGTTTTGCGGTAAACGCCGCTCGAATAGTAATAATAGAAGTCGCTGTACACGGTGAAGCATGCCTGCACGGGTCCATTGGAAGACACCCAATCTCTGATCGCCTGCACGCCGCCCATTTTGGTGTAGCCCGTGGTTTTTACAACGCGGCTTTGCCAGTCGGCACATCGACCCGTACAATTTTGGTCACCGGCGGTATAGGGGTAGCAGGCTTCATCGGTAACACCGATATCGCGGAAGCCAATTTCAGATGGTTCTGGCCACCAGCCGCCTGAACTGCCGCCGCAGGTTCTGCCCTGCGCACGCGCAATGCAATAAAACAAATGGGCTTCGGAAAGGTCAACGGCATAGTTGGCACCGCGGAGGATTTTGATCTTGCTTTCAACAGCCGCAACCGCTCCAAATGCGACGCAGG
>JAGWTK010000464.1 GCA_028876035.1 Bacteroidota bacterium | reverse complement strand
GAGCAGCCTGGTAGATGGCATGGGTTTTTTGCATGCCGGCACCGACAGTGTATATCTTCGGTCTGGCATCACCGATATAGAAACAGAACTAAGGGCGCAGATACAGCGCGCACAGCAAATGGGAATTGATATTACTCACCTCGATTCGCACATGGGCTCGCTCTTTATCAAACCAGAGAACCTGCAGCTGTTGATCAAACTCGGACGGGAGTTTAAATTGCCAGTATTGCTTAACAAGCCTGCATTTGAAATGCTGTATCATGTGAATGTGGAACCGATGCTGAGTGACCGCGAAGTATTGGTTGACCGTGTATTTATGTTACAACCCGAAGACTATAAAAAGGGAACAGTGAATTATTACACGGAAGTATTCAGGAATTTGCAGCCCGGGTTGAGTTGCCTGTTATTGCACGCCGCGTATGATAACGCTGAAATGAAGGCGATCACCACAGAACATCCCGACTATGGCGCTGCCTGGCGACAGGCGGATTACAATTTTTTTACCAGTGCCGCCTGCAAAAAGCTGCTGGCCGATCAGCACATTAAGGTGATTGGCTGGAAAGAAATCAGGGATAAACTATTCAGAAACTAAGCAATGATTACCGCGGTATATTTGCAGCATGGCGGAAGATTTACAAATAGCAATGGGCACAAAGGCGGAGCAATACCAGGCATTGTTGCCGCAGGTAAACGCTTTGCTGGAAGGTGAACCCGATAGGGTGGCGAATATGGCCAATATGGTGGCAGCACTCAAAGAACAATTCAAATGGTTTTGGGTTGGGTTTTATATCGTACGCAAGGATGAACTGGTACTGGGGCCGTTCCAGGGACCCGTTGCCTGCACGCGTATCCGCAAGGGCAGGGGTGTTTGTGGTACCAGCTGGCAGCGTGCAGAAACACTGATCGTGCCAGACGTGGAAGCATTCCCCGGGCACATCGCCTGCAGCAGTTTGTCAAAATCAGAAATAGTGGTGCCGGTATTGCACGACGGAACCGTGGTGGCTGTACTGGACGTAGACAGTGATGCGCTTGACCAGTTTGATAAAATTGATCAGCAGTACCTCGAAGAAATGGTAAAATTATTGCGCTGGTGATACTTCTTCTGCCAGCAGTTTCTCAATTGTTTCCTGGAATTCTCTTTTGTAAGCCAGGTAGTGCTCACCGGTAGCCGGACCATTGAAGTTTGTGTCGAACTTGCGCACTTTGCCGGTTCGGTCCAAAATAATCGATGAAGGGAAGAATTTTATCGGCGTTACTTCCGGCAACGTCTTTTCGGTACGCAAACTGTCGCTTGCGGTCACGCCGGTAATCAACATCGGATACTTCACATGGAAGCGCTGCTGAAACTTCCGCAGCGTTTTAACAGAACGTTCGCGATCGGTACTGTATTCATAGGCAAGTGCTACCATTTCTACACCCCGGAAACTGTTCTTATTGTAATAGTCGCTCAGGAAAGCCATCTCATCCATACAATTCGGGCACCAGCTGCCCATGAGTTGAACTACCACAACTTTGTCCTGGAAGCGTTCGTCGTTGATGGAGACGGGGTTATTGTCCAAATCGCGAAACGTAAAGTGTAACCGCTCTTCGCCAGGTCGCAGGTACATGGCTACTTCGTTGACAGGCAGCGTAGCTGTATCGTTTTTAACGGCCGCCCAGAATTGTTTGAAGCTTGCGCCGGAATAAAACTCACCGTGACTGATCGATTTCGACAGGCCGATGATCGCGGTAAAAAAGTAGGCATGTACACCGTCAAAGGCAGAAAGAAACAGGGTGTCATTGCTCACGGTTCCCTCCAGGTATCGATAGTCGCCCGTAGTAGTAAGAAAAGTACCGGTGAGGACGTTGCCGCGTTGGGTGAATTCAGCCACGGCCGCATCTGTTTTTTTACCATTGGTTTGAAAGTCCACCGACCAGCGACCACTGATATTCGTCATTGCCTCACCGGTAACAGGGAAACGCTGACCGCCGCGTTTGGCGACGAAAGGCATGACCTGGGTTTTTACAGAACTGCCTTTGTACCAGTAGCCGCTGATGAGTTTGCCCGACTTATCTTTTTTGATGCGGAACTGTGATTCAAACAGGGGCATGTTCACAATCAGTGAATCCCCTTTTTTGCTGGCTTGTATATCGGTTACATGTATGCGCTCGCTGGAATTACGGATATACCAGGCGGGTTTGCCGTTTTCTGTTTTCCATTCAAAATTAAAAACGATCGACTTACCATCGGCCCGCTTCAGCTCAGCCCTCCATTGACCGTCCAGGGGCATTTGCTGGGCTTGCAGGTTGACAAGAAAAAGAGTCAATATCGAACCGAGAATAATACGACGCATAGCGAGAAGTTGTCATGCAATATTAAGGCAAAATTTGATTGTGAGGGGAGGGGTAGAAAGTACAAAGTACCAAGTACAAAGTACCAAGTACAAAGTACAAAGACGATTCGCCGGTCTGCGAAGGTTCCTAATGTGATTTGGCTATCTCATTTTGATTAGTGGGTACTGAGTATTTAGTACTTCAGAATAAGTTATTTAGCTCGCACATTCTCGCTGGATGCAGCTGGCCTCAGAAAAAAGGCGTTTAAAAATTTGGGTCATGGAGCGTTAAGCGGCGAAGATGGCGAGTAGATAGGCACTGCTGTTCATAAGTCCCGGCACAATTGCGTTCAAATGCTGAAGGATAGCTTTCTTCGGCGTAGCGGAATGACGCAAATTTTAGCCTTTTTTCTGCAGCCTTGAATTTTTTTGTTACTTTTTTGTTTCAAGACAAAAAAGTAAAGTACCAGCTTACAAATACAATTGTGTCTTAAATACATCAATCTATAGTACTTAGACCACATGCCATCATTGATCTGCGTTTCAAATGTTTTTACTTTTTAATGTTGACTTTTACATTTTCGTTGCCTCTTACCTCTCACCTCCCGCCTCTAAGTTTCTTATTCCTAACTTGCAACATGCAGCAAACCTGGAAAATCATCGTTCACGGAAAAGTACAGGGTGTATTTTACCGGCAGTCGACCGTTGGACAGGCAATTGATCTAGGCGTGAAAGGCACGGTTCGTAATTTACCCGATGGGTCTGTTGAGATATATGCGCAGGGGACGCAGGAACAATTGAAAGCGCTGGCAGACTGGTGCAGAAAGGGGCCGGCACGTGCTGTTGTGACTGGTATCAATACAGAAAAAGTTGATCCGGCTGAACAATTTCATGGATTCAAAGTACTGCGGGAATAATGGTAGAAAGTACTAAGTACTAAGTACAAAGTACAAAGACGAATCGCCAGCATGCGAAGGTTACTTACGTGATTTGGCTATTGCATTTTGGTTAGTGGGTACTGAGTATTTAGTACTTAGTACCCAGACTATTCGCTACTTACATACGCAATAATTTTTTTTTGCCTTTTAAATTTTGACTTTTGCATTTTAATCACCTC
>JAGWTK010000463.1 GCA_028876035.1 Bacteroidota bacterium | reverse complement strand
GGATCTTTTGGAAGACGATTTGCCTGTTTGCACCATAAAGCTGTTGATTTAAAAGGAACTGCGCTGCTTTTTCACCCGGCAAAAATAGCGGTTTCTGCAGCACAAATTGTATTTTTGCGGCCATCTTTAACGGTGGTTTCCAGGAGAATATTTTGAAATGGCCCATCTGCTACAGCGCTGAGGCCTTTTTTTAAGTCTTCTGTAACAAATGGCCCGGCTTTCGCGGCCTGCCCGACTGATATCGTTCAGGCGGGCGTCGCACACTGCAGCGGTAGCACTGATCCCAGCAGTACAACTGTTGAACGGAGCGTCGCAAGCAAAGGTGAAGGAGGCACTGCCGCCGGCCAGCAACCAACTATAACAGCTATGGAATACGATTTCAGGAAGATTGAACAGAAATGGCGTGAGCAATGGAACGAGTCGGGTGCTTATACCGTAAGCAATGATTCGTCCAAACCCAAGTTTTATGTGCTGGATATGTTTCCCTATCCCAGCGGGGCCGGACTGCATGTAGGACACCCCCTTGGCTATATTGCTTCGGATATCTATGCCCGTTATAAAAGGCTGAAAGGATTTAACGTGCTGCACCCGATGGGATACGACAGCTTTGGTTTGCCGGCTGAGCAATACGCGCTCGAAACCGGTCAACATCCTGCCATTACAACGGATAAGAACATACGCACTTTTCGCAGTCAGCTCGATAAAATTGGCTTTTGCTTCGACTGGTCCCGCGAAGTGCGTACCAGCGATCCTTCCTACTATCGCTGGACACAATGGATTTTCCTCCAGTTATTTGGCAGCTGGTATAACCCGGTGAGCGGGAAGGCTGAACCCATCGGAGGGCTGGTAGCTTTGTTTGAATCCAGCGGATCTGCCGGCAATCCGCAATACAATGGAACCGCTTTTAGTGCTGTTGAATGGAAGCAATTCAGCGAACAGGAACGCCAGGATATCCTGATGCAGCATCGCCTTGCCTATTCCTCCTATGGCGAAGTGAACTGGTGTGAGGGACTGGGTACCGTATTGGCGAATGATGAAGTGGTGAACGGCGTGAGTGAACGCGGCGGTTTCCCCGTAGTGAAAAAGAAAATGCGGCAGTGGTACCTGCGGATTACGGCCTATGCTGATAGGCTTTTGCAGGGACTTGAGACCGTCGATTTTTCTGAATCGTTGAAAGAGCAGCAACGTAACTGGATTGGCAAAAGCCAGGGTGCCGAAATCAGTTTTGCCATTACGTCAACAAATGCCGCGGCGGCCGGCGAAAAGCTGGTGGTGTATACGACCCGGCCCGACACCATTTTCGGTGTCGATTTTATGGTAATGGCACCGGAACATGTGCTGGTAGAGAAAATTACAACAACGGAACAAAAAGCCGCTATTGGCGAATACCTCGATTATGTAAAGCGGCGCAGCGATCGCGAGCGGATGTCGGAAGTGAAAGAAGTGACCGGCTGTTTTACCGGAGCTTATGCAGTCAATCCTTTTGACGGCAGGGAGATTCCGATCTGGATTGCAGAATACGTGCTGGCTGGATATGGTACCGGAGCGATAATGGCTGTTCCCTGTGGCGACCAGCGCGACTTCTCTTTCGCGCAGCACTTCAATATCCCGGTCACCAATATCATTGGCGATCATTTCAACGGGAACGAGGCCAATCCAACCAAGGATGCGCAGCTGACGCAATCCGGCTTCCTGGATGGCATGGTAATGCGCGACGCCATTGGCGTTGTCATCGACAAACTTGAAGCGATGGGCATCGGTACGCGAAAGGTGAACTATAAAATGCGCGATGCCGGGTTCAGCCGGCAGCGGTATTGGGGCGAACCTTTTCCGATAGTGTGGCATAACGGTATTGCACAGCCGCAGGATGAAAGCTCATTGCCGCTGGAATTACCGCATGTAGATAAATACGGTCCGGGTCCCGAAGGCGAAGGGCCGCTGGCCAATTTGAAAGATTGGGTCATAACGCCGGCGGGTAACCGCGAAACTTCCACCATGCCGGGATATGCGGGCAGCAGCTGGTATTTTTTGCGGTATATGGACCCTTCGAACAACAATAGCTTTTGCGACCGAAAAGCGAGCGATTACTGGGGACAGGTGGATGTGTACGTAGGTGGTACAGAACATGCGGTAGGACATTTGTTGTACAGCCGTATGTGGACCAAATTTTTGTTCGACCGCGGCTTTATCGGGCATGACGAACCCTATAAGCGGCTCATCAACCAGGGCATGATCCAGGGTAGCTCGCGATTTGTGTACCGTGTGAGCTTTCATGAAACAACCGATGGATTTCTTGAACAGATGATAACGGGCGACAAACCTACGGTGAAGAAAGATGTGTTTGTGTCGCATGGCATTTTCCGTCAGCTGGAAAAGCTGGCGCCTGCCGAACAGCTGAAGCAGCTCAAAGCTTTCCTGCCGGGAAGACCTATTACGAACGACCCTCTGCAGTTGTCGGCCTTACATGTGGATGTAAATTTTGTCGATGGCGTTGAACTGGATATAGAGCAATTCAAGAAGTGGCGCAATGGGGAATATGCACATGCCGCGTTCATCCTGGAAGACGGAAAGTATATCTGCGGGGTTGAAACGGAGAAAATGTCGAAGTCGAAATTCAACACCGTTAACCCCGATGACCTCGTAGAGAAATTTGGCGCCGATACTTTCCGCATGTATGAAATGTTTCTCGGGCCGGTAGAGGCGAGTAAACCCTGGGATACGAAAGGAATCGAAGGTGTGCACCGGTTTTTGAAGAAACTCTGGCGTTTGTTTTACGACGAGCAGAAAGGCCAGCAATGGACGGACAATCAGCCAACAGCAGCGGAACTAAAAATCTTACACCGGACCATCCGCAAAATTGAGGATGATACCGAACGATTTTCTTTCAATACGGCGGTAAGCAGCTTCATGATTTGTGTGAATGAGCTGACAGATGTGAAATGTCATAGCCGCGAAGTGCTGGAGTCATTGCTGGTATTGCTTACACCGTATGCCCCTCATATCGCAGAAGAATTATGGCATTTGCTTGGAAATCCGGGCAGTGTGCTGGATGCAAATTATCCTGTATTTGATGCGGGGCTGGTGGCGGAGTCTTCGAAGGAATACCCGGTGTCTGTAAATGGTAAGGTGCGTACGAATATTTCCATTGCGGTAGATGCGGCCCAGGCCGATGTAGAAGCCATTGTACTTTCGAACGAAGTGATTCAAAAATGGCTGGAAGGAAAGCAACCGAAGAAGATTATTTATGTAAAAAATAAGATGATTAATGTAGTGGTTTGATGTGGCTTCATGGACTAAGGCGCTTTTATTTTGTACAAAATCTCATTTAACAGCGAGGGTTCAACCGGTGGTGTATAAACAATTCAAACGAAATTGTAGCAAATCGCACCGACTTGAAGCACTTTGAATACAAAGTAGAATTTTCGCCCGGTCAGAACTTTCACTTGCTGTTCAA
>JAGWTK010000462.1 GCA_028876035.1 Bacteroidota bacterium | reverse complement strand
TTTTAAACATTTGTCATGGCCGGCATCAGCTATAAACATTTCACCCTTGGTATTGAAGAAGAATACATGGTATTGGATCCCGAAACCCGGGAGTTGCGGAGCCATGAGCAAAAGATTGTACACGAAGGACAAAAAATCATCAAGGACAAAGTAAAGGCCGAAATGCACCAGGCCGTGGTAGAAGTAGGAACAGATATCTGCCAGAATATCGATGAAGCGCTGAATGATGTAAGCCTGCTACGCAAAACGATTTCGGGGATTGCGGAATCGCTGGGTTTGTGGGTAGGCGCGTCCGGTACACATCCATTCAGTCATTGGGAACGACAGTTGATTACCGATCATGTACGTTACAACGAAATCGTAAATGAACTGCAGGAAGCTGCACGCAGCAACCTGATCTTCGGGTTGCATGTGCATGTGGGCATGGAAAACCGGGACATGGCGATGCATATTGCCAATTCCGCGCGGTATTTCCTGCCGCACGTATACGCTCTTAGCACCAACTCGCCCTTCTGGGAAGGCCGTAAAACCGGATACAAATCCTTCCGAACAAAAGTATTCGACAAATTCCCACGCACAGGCATACCGGATTATTTTGAAAGTGTGGAAGCATACGATCGATACGTAAACCTGCTGATAAAAACCAACTGCATCGACAACGCGAAAAAGATCTGGTGGGACCTGCGCGTGCATCCGTTTTTCAATACCGTTGAGTTCCGGATCTGCGATGTACCCATGACCGTAAAAGAAACCATCATCATCGCCGCACTTTTCCAGGGCATCTGCGCAAAGCTCTACCAGCTCCGCTCCCGCAATATGAATTATATGGTATACCAGCGGGCACTTGTAAATGAAAACAAGTGGCGCGCAAGCCGCTATGGAATCGACGGCCACCTGATCGACTTTGGCAAAGAAGAAGAAGTAAACACCCGCGTACTTATTTATGAACTGCTCGATTTTATCAACGATGTAGTGGATCCGCTGGGTAGCCGCCATATCATCAATATGGTTCCTTCCATGCTCGATAACGGCACTGGTGCCGACCGCCAGCTACATGTATATGAGCAATCGAACAGTCTCGTGAACGTGGTGGATTATATTCACGGTCAGTTTCTTGAAGGAATCTAACCAGTTCTTAGTGTATGGTTCTTCGTTACTGCTTGCCTGCATCGATGGTTGCACCCGTCCGAACGATGTCAGCGTGTGTGCGTGTGCCCATTTTCACATTTGCACATTTACACATTTGCACATTTACCCATTCTTCCCACGGAAACGCCGCATTTCCTAAGTAAGAATAAACATTTAGCAATTTATCCAGTACTTCCCCTAGCGCATTGACGAACAAAAATTTATGTACCTATTTTACCTGAAATCGTTCAGATAAGTCGTACATTAAATTATTAATTCTACTTCCCCTGTACATTTCCCGGCTCTGTATTAGCACCTTTTTATTGGGCAGTAATACCTGTTTGCCTTGCGCGCAATGGCGGGCATGTGTAGTTGTTTATCAAAATTGAATAGCAGGGACGGTTATGATTGAGCAGCCAGCCTGGTGTCCACCACGGTCGGCTGCTTTTTTATTCGCCGGACTGCAACAAACTGTCTTTGAAAAAGCCGTCCCAACCATAGATGCTTTACTGAAAAGCGCTTACTTTAGCAGATAAGCCAACTGCTTAACCATCTTCTTGCCGGCCTGTTCTGAACAAGGTTGAATGCCCGTGTTGCCGAACTAATTTATCGCTTACCGCGATAGGCTGAATAGATGTTCTTTTTATTCCGGTTGACCCTGGCTTCCAAAACTGCATGTATGAGAAATCTTGCGCCCCGTTGGTTTGTGTTGGGTTCTTTTTTGTTATGCACTGTTCTTGTATATGGACAGAAACAGGTTACGCATCCGCTCCGTCGCTGCGAAACCATGGAAGAACTGAACCGGATCATCCAGAACAATCCTGCCATTGTTGCGCAATGGCGCGCTGAAGGACAGCGTCGCTACAACGCCTGGCTGCAAAGAACAGCAACGCAGGGTAGCCGTACCGAAGCCGGGGAGATCATCATTCCCATCGTATTTCATATCGTGGATTCTGCACAACGGCAGGCATGGGTAACCGACAGGGATATCTATGAGCAGGTAGAGATCCTGAACCGCGATTACAGCGGGCGTAAGGCGGATAACTATAAAAGCCTTGTACCACCGGAAATTTCAAACAGGGTTGGTCGTGTACCGATTCGTTTTGTATTAGCAAGAAGAGCGCCGAATGGCACGATCAGTTCAGGCATCGAACGAAGAGTGGGTGCGAGTCCGGATCATGTGAATATAAAATCAACGGCTACCGGTGGACTCGACGCCTGGGATGTAAACCAATACGTAAACGTTTGGTGCGGCACCTTCAGCGGCAGTGAAGCTGGTCTCCTGGGCATCGCAACCTTTCCCTTTACCACCGGCAATGGCGCCCAGGGGGTAGTGATTGGCACAGCCACCCTTCCCTTTACCAGCAATGTTGCCCGTAGCTACTACCCTACCTATGCAGAAGGAGCGACGCTTTCGCACGAGCTCGGTCATTTCTTTTATCTCTGGCACACTTTCGGCGACAATGCGTCCTGCAACAATGCAGATTTTCGCATTCAGGATGGGTGGCCATTGGCAGCCGGCGCAGGTCCGGAAGGCGATGATACACCCGATCAAAAAGGCAATCCCAGTGCCGACGGGTTTGTCTATGGAAATCCCAGCCAGAATTACAATGTAGGTTGCATTGATGTGCCCTTTGGAATCGTGTATGGCAGCTTTATGAATTACTTCGACGACCGGGCGCTGTTCATGTTTACCGATGGTCAGCGCAAGCGCGTGGAAAGCTGCATCGAACTGTATCGTCCTGGTTTACTTGCCAGCAATGGTGGCAGCGCGCCTACGGTTGCCAACGATGCTTATGTTGTAACCAGTATACCACGCGGCACGCCTGAACGCAGGGCAACTGTACTGAGCAATACACCGGTAAAAGCGGTTGTGAGAAACTACGGCAACAATACCCTCAATGCTGTTACTATCAGCTGGCGCCTGGATGCAGGGGCCACCAATAGCAACAGTTATGCATTGAACCTGCTGCCGGGTAAGGATACAACGCTCAGCATCGGCACACTGAGTGCAGCTTCGGGCGGACATACCCTTACCATTTATAGCACACAACCCAATGGCGGCAGTGATGCATTTACCAATAACGACACGCTGCAATCATTCATCATCGTGAGCGGCGGCAACATCAGCGCCCCGTTTACCGAAGGCTTTAACGGCGCAACGTTCCCGCCCTCGCAGTGGCTGCTGTTCAACCCTAACGGTAATGCATGGACGAGAAGCAGCACAGCCGGCCTGAACGCAGCAGGAGCAGCATTTTACAACAATTACAATATTAACCAGGTGGGTACCCTCGATGAAATCATTTCGCCTGCCATAGATTTCGGCAGTTCCGATTCATC
>JAGWTK010000461.1 GCA_028876035.1 Bacteroidota bacterium | reverse complement strand
GATCTTAGCCATGCTGATAAATCAGGCGCCCAGGATCTGATTGGAAAAACCCAGCAATTTTCGCTGGCCACCTTCGTAGAGCACGTCTTCCCCAAAAGCATTGTGGAAGCGATGGCAAAGAACGAGATTCTTCAAATCGTTGTTTTCAGCATTTTCTTCGGCGTGGCGACTACTGCTGTGGGTGATTACGGCAAACCGATAGTTAAAGCACTTGATGCGGCAGCACATGTAATTTTGAAGATGGTGGGTTACGTGATGGCCTTTGCGCCACTGGGCGTTTTTGGTGCGATCGCCGCCGTTATTGCCACACAGGGTCCAAAGGTGTTTTACTTCTATGGCAGTTACCTGATCTATTTTATGATTGGTATCGCACTGTTGTGGGCCTTGTTGCTGTCGGTGGGCTTCGCCATACTTGGAAAACGCCTTCCATCCCTTCTGAAGCGAATTTCACAACCTTTGCTGGTAGCGTTCAGCACCACCAGCAGTGAAGCCGTATTCCCGAAACTAACGGCCGAGCTTGAGCGCTTTGGCTGTAAGGATAAGATTGTTGCATTCATTCTGCCCCTTGGTTACTCGTTTAACCTCGACGGCAG
This sequence comes from Bacteroidota bacterium, assembly GCA_028876035.1. Lineage (GTDB taxonomy): Bacteria > Bacteroidota > Bacteroidia > Chitinophagales > Chitinophagaceae > JACMLD01. Next base: position 2,876 of record JAGWTK010000461.1, on the reverse strand, counting down.
CATGATGTACATGACCTTTGCCAGTTTGGCCATTGCTCAGGCCTATGGCATTCACATGGATCTGGGTACGCAATTAACCATGTTGCTGGTTTTGATGTTAACCAGCAAAGGGATTGCCGGTGTACCCCGGGCATCGCTGGTGGTGGTAACGGCTACCTGTGCGATGTTTAAAATTCCACCAGAGGGGATTGCCCTTATTTTACCGATAGATCACTTCTGCGATATGTTCCGGACAGGCACCAACGTATTGGGCAATGCGCTTGCCACCAGCGTCGTGAGTAAGTGGGAAGGTGCGCTGGAAGAAGAATCCTGAAACAAACGCATGTATTAAAGCATTTTTGTGATGATAGAAATACTGAGTATTACTTTAAAAGATCTGCTAAATCCCGAGTTCTACATCAACAACGGCGGACTCTGGCTGATGCTTTTCATCGTTTTTGCAGAAACCGGGCTGATGCTGGGCTTTTTCCTGCCAGGTGATAGCCTGTTGTTTGTCGCCGGTATTTACAGCAGTATGCTGGTGGGCAGCCTGATCCCCGGTGGCACCGGCAGCGACTTTGTAGATTTGATCCTGCTGGTGTTGCTGGTATCTGCCTGCGGTATTATCGGGAATATTGCCGGCTATTGGTTTGGTAGCAAAAGCGGTCCTTTCCTGTATACCCGCAAAGACAGTTTTATTTTCAAACGCAAGCATCTCTTACGGGCGAAAGACTTTTATGAAAAGCATGGGGGACAGGCAATCGTATTTGCGCGCTTTCTTCCGATTATCCGCACGTTTGCGCCAATCGTTGCAGGGGTAGTGCAGATGGATAAGAAAAAGTTCATGTATTACAATGTGCTGGGCTGTGTTGCATGGGTAGCGAGTATGCTGTTTGCCGGGCATTACCTGAACAAGCTTTTCCTCGAAAAATTTGATTTTGATTTGAAGAAACACCTGGAGGTGATCGTTATCGGCATCATCCTGATCACAACACTACCGGTTATCTACAAACTATTTTTCGGAAAAAGAGCTGGTGACGATACCGCTTCAAATTCCTAATTGATCCTGCATGGAAAAAAAGCAGCATTCCGTTTTTGGCCTCGCGGTGATCGTGGCAGCGCTGGGGTATTTTGTAGATATTTATGATTTACTTCTTTTTAGCATCATACGCGTTCCCTCATTGAAGTCATTTGGGTTATCGGACGCCGATGTATCGGTGCAGGGCCTGAAAATAATCAACATCCAGATGCTTGGCCTCCTGGTGGGCGGCATTTTCTGGGGCATACTGGGCGATAAAAAAGGAAGGCTCCGCGTATTGTACGCTTCCATCATCCTGTATTCAGTAGGAAATATTGCCAACGGGTTTGTGCAAACGGTGAACCAGTATGCTGCCATCCGTTTTATCACAGGTATCGGCCTCGCCGGTGAATTGGGAGCTGGAATCACCTTGGTGAGTGAACTCCTATCAAAAGACAAAAGAGGGATTGGTACTTCATTGGTGGCGGGTATTGGTTTAACCGGTGCTGTGTTTGCCTTCCTGATTAAACAAAATTTTCCCTGGCGGACCTGCTATTTTATTGGCGGCGGCCTGGGATTCCTTTTATTGTTTCTACGGGTAGGTGTGCTGGAGTCGGTTATGTTTAAATCGGTTCACAACAGCAAAGTGAAAAAGGGAAATTTCCTGATGTTGTTTACGAATGGCACAAGGCTAAAGAAATATGTAACAGCCATCTTTATTGGTTTGCCCACCTGGTACGTCATTGGCATCCTGGTAACGTTCAGCAAGGAGTTTGGAGAAAAAATGCATATCCAGGGCGTCATCGACCCGGGTAAAGCCGTGATGTTTGCGTATGCTGCCATCTCATTTGGCGATATCGCGGTTGGGTTCATCAGCCAATGGATGAAGAGCCGTAAAAATGCCGTGTTGCTTTTTTACGGGTTAACCACGGCCGGACTCGTTGCATTTTTTAACCTGAACGGGCAAACCGCAGGAAGTTTATATGCTGCCTGCGCTTTCCTTGGTTTTGCGACAGGGTTCTGGGCAATATTTGTGACAATGGCTGCCGAACAGTTCGGTACAAATATCCGCGCGACGGCCGCTACTACCGTGCCGAACATGGTAAGGGGATCACTCAACCTGGTCTCATGGCTTTTTGTGTCGTTGCAGGCCTCACAGGGATACCTGAAGAGCGGATGGATCACCGGTATTGTGGTGATGGCCGTTTCACTCATCTCACTTTATTTTACCGAGGAGACGTTTGGTAAAGAGTTAAACTACGTAGAGGAATAGAACTTCTGATTGCTGAAACCTCTTACCCCTTACCTCACACCTCTTGCCACTTAAATTGGTATCATGAAATTTCTCGTCATACGTTTCTCTTCCATTGGTGACATCGTGCTTACATCACCCGTAGTGCGCTGCATCAGGAAACAGATCGTTACGGCGGAAGTCCATTTTCTCACCAAAAAAACGTATGCCAAAACCGTAGAAGCAAATCCGAATATTGATAAGGTTCATTACCTCAACGACGACTTCGATCAGATGCTGCAGGCGTTGAAAGCGGAGGATTTTGACTACGTGATCGATCTGCACCACAATTTGAGGACACTGAAAGTGAAACGGGCACTTGGTAAAAAGGCTTATTCCTTTCCAAAACTCAACTGGGAGAAATGGTTACTCACCCGGTTCAAAATAAACAGGCTACCCGATACGCATATAGTTGACCGTTATTTTGAAACCGTTGCGGCCTTTGGGGTTAAGAATGATGGTGCCGGGCTGGACTATTTCATTGGCGAAGCTGATAAGGTGCCGGTGAGTGATATTCCTGCCACCCACCATGCAGGGTTTATCGGATTGGTCATTGGAGCGGCACATGCGACCAAACAATTTCCCTTA
>JAGWTK010000460.1 GCA_028876035.1 Bacteroidota bacterium | reverse complement strand
TTGGGTAAGTATCAAGCAGCAGTTTTTTAATACGACACTGATTGCAAAGGACAAGTTTGACGGCGGCCAGATTCAATGGACGCACAATGCCGATGACACGACCAGCCTGATCACCGATGCTACTGCATCTCTGCAGAAAAAGCTGGCAGGCACCAGCGGTACCTTGCAACTCCAGTTGTACTATGGCCCCAACGACTATAAAATACTGGACAACCTTGGCGTTAAAGAGATGGGCAAGATCATCAACCTTGGCCAGAGGGTTTACTCTTTTGTCCGGCCCATCAATACATTTATCATCATGCCCGTATTCAACTTCCTCAAGAGCTTTATCGGAAGTTATGGACTGGTGATTGCATTGCTCACGCTGTTTATACGTTTGGTGACATCACCATTGGTGTACACCAGCTATCTCAGTGGTGCCAAAATGAAAGCACTCCGGCCCGAGCTGGATGTATTAAAAAAGAAATTCCCCGACCAGCAGGCTTACGGAATGGAACAGATGAAGTTGTTCCGTGAAGTGGGTGTGAATCCCCTGGGTGGCTGTATTCCGGCGCTGCTTCAAATCCCGATATTCTTTGCCTTGTACAGCCTTTTTAATTCCAGTGTGGCGCTACGGGGTGAAAATTTTCTTTGGGCGAAGGATCTGTCCACCTTTGACGTAATAGCAAAGCTGCCCTTTAACATTCCTCTGTACGGGGATCATATTAGTTTGTTTACTATTACGGCGGTAGCCACCAGCTTTCTTATTTCACTGTACAACATGAACATGACGCCGGACCAGAGCAACCCGGCCATGAAGTACATGCCGTATATTTTCCCCTTTATCCTGTTGTTTGTGTTCAACAGTTTGCCGGCAGCCCTAACCTGGTACTATACCGTTTCAAACGCAATTACGCTGCTCCTGCAATGGGTGATACAGAATTACATTATCGACCACGACAAAATACTGGCAAAGCTCGACGAGAACCGGAAAAAGCCAAAGACTAAATCCAAGTGGCAGGAGCGCCTGGAGCAGATGCAGGAAACGCAGAAGAAAATGCAGGATATGAAGAATAAATCGAAATAGTTAAAATAGTTAACTGTAAAGGCCTGTCAGGTAGTATGATATCTGGCAGGTCTTTCTTATTTTTAGACAACGTGCGGCTGGTAATTTGCGTCTTAAAAAGAACGAAGTATGCTACGAATCATGAAAAAGTGCAGCCTGGTTTTACTGCTCCTGTTAAGCGCAGGTATTATAGCTGCTCAAAAGCGGGTTACCGAACTTACGCTTGTGTATGACGCCGCTGTGAGCACCGGCGACAACCAGCCAAAGCTGGCGGATGCCTTTGACGGGGCTACCACCACCGTTTACATCAAGGGCACGCTCAGCCGTTCAGAAATGAACAGTGCACTTGCTTCCTTCACTTCTATATACGATGCAAAGACGGGCAATGCAGTGGTGCTCCAGGAAATCAGTGGCCAGAAACTGCTTATTCGTATGACAGCGGAAAACTGGAAAGACAAGAACAAGCGTTACGAAGGAATCAGGTTCGCCAATACGTCAGAAAGCAAAACAATTGCTGGCTATAAATGCACCAAGGCAATTGCTACGCTGAAAGATGGAAGCAGTTTTATCGTTTACTATACAAAAGAGATCATTCCCGAAAACTCCGATTATAATGTCCTGTTTAAAAATTTCGAAGGATTGCCGCTCGAGTATGAACTAACGCAGGGTAGCTTAAAAATCAGATACACCGTGTCCAGGATTAATCTTAACCCAGTACCGGCCTCGAAATTCGATATACCCAAAACAGGCTATCGTGAACTCAGTTACGAAGAGAGCCGCAAGATGGGCGTCAACCAGTAAAAATAAATGTAAGTGCAGGAGCGTAGCTTACTTGTGGATTCTTACCCGCAGATTCAACAGCTGCAGATTAGAACCCTGCAATGAACTCGCTGTTTGAATTTTATACCGAACAGGCAGAATATAAGTTGTATTTCCTTTCTGGTAGGTTGCAAGGGAATTGTAGGCAACCAATGTCCTGGATTTTTCCTGAGCGAATATTACGCTGCCGCGGTAGATGGGACCAGCTTTCAGCGTAAAACCATTCACGGTGCGGATGGGTGTGAACTCAGGTTTGCTGGTTTTCTCTTTCGATTTATTGCCACCTCCGCCCATGCTCGCGAGCGCAAACGCCGCCACGCTTACCAGCGTAAGGCTGGCAAATGCTTTTTTCAAGCCGGATAAAGGTGCAGGAATAAAACTCATTCAAACAAAAGTAATAAAAAAATATGCTAATTAACAGCCGTTCAACATATATTTTATAAAAATCTTAACCGGTTAAAAATTTGGCAGATCGAGTCTAATTACTTAATTTCCAATAACCAGCTATAATGAATATCAATCCATCCCGCCACGATAAAGAAGACATTTCCGCATTACTCCGACAGTACCAGGACCTCCGCGTCGGCAAAACCCATCACTTCTTAGACGAAGAAGCCTTTGAAGCCATCATTGACCACTACGATGAAGGCGAACACATTGGGCTGGCGCTGGAAGCCGCAGAATTTGCCACGGGTCAGCATCCTTATTCAGCCGGACTGCTATTTAAGAAGGCAGATTTACTTATTGCTTCCCGCCGTTACGAAGAAGCACTCCGGATTCTCGACAAAGCAGCTTTGCTGGACAGCAATGATATAGACCTGTACATATTACGCACCGATGCATTGTTGGCCCTGGATCAACAGGAGAAGGCCGTTGATTTGCTGGAGAGTGCCCTCGAACGGTTTGAAGGAGAAGAAAGGGTAGAGCTTCTATTTGAACTGGCTGATGTGTACGACGATTATGAGGAATTTGATAAGATATTCGACTGCCTCAAACTGATCCTGGAACAGGAACCGGTTAATGAGGAGGCATTGTATAAAATATGTTTCTGGACTGATTTTACGGGTCGAAACGAAGAGAGCATCCGGCTGCACCGTGAAATCATTGAAGAATATCCTTATTGCGAGCTCGCATGGTTTAACCTCGCAGCCGCTTACCAGGGAATAAAGCTCTATGAAAAAGCGATCGATGCGTATAAATATGCAGTAGTGATCGATGAAAAATTCGACTATGCTTATAGGAATATGGGCGATGCCTATATACGTCTCCGCAAATACCGCGAAGCGATAGACGCACTCGAAAAAGTACTGGAGTTGTCCCGCCCGGAAGAAGTGATCTACGAAGCGATTGGTCATTGCTACGATCGGTTGAAAAATTTCGCACAGGCCCGGTTCTACTACCGCAAGGCAGTCCACCTCAATCAAACGGAAGGAAAACTGTATTTTAAAATTGCACGAACCTATATCAACGAAGAACAATGGGGGCAAGCTGTTAAACAGCTGGAACTGGCGATGCAAACACAGCGGTCGAACCCCGACTACCACCTGGCGATGGGCGAATGCAGGATGAACCTGGGTGAATACAAAGAAGCGATTCAAAGTTTTTCGATTGTTGT
>JAGWTK010000459.1 GCA_028876035.1 Bacteroidota bacterium | reverse complement strand
ACACCCGTTTCTTCTATGCCTGCAAAGCACTTACCAATATCAATATACTGCGGTATGTGAAGAGCCTGGGCTGTAATATCGACTGCAGCTCTGTCAACGAGGTGCAGCTGGCGATAAAAGCAGGTTTCGAACGCAGCAATATTCTCTATACTTCCAATAACATTGCTTTTTCAGAGATAGTGGCAGCTGCTGAACTGGGTGTTAATATCAATATCGACAGTCTTTCCAACCTGGAAAAATTCGGCCGGAAATTCGGTCATACTTACCCGGTAGGTGTTCGCATCCGGCCCAATATTATGGCGGGGGGCAACCTGAAAATATCTACCGGGCACAGCAAAAGCAAGTTTGGTATCCCCCTGGAGCAAATCGAACGAATCGTTTCGCTCATGAAACAAACCAACCTGAATATCCATGCACTGCATATTCATACAGGAAGCGAGATCAAAGATGTTGAAGTGTTCGCGCGCGGCATTGAAGTGCTGTTTGGAATTGCGGATAGATTCCCTGATTTGAAAGTTTTCGATTTCGGCGGAGGATTTAAAGTGCCCTATATTCCCGGCGAAGAAGGAACCGATATTCCCCAGCTGGCCAAAAAGGTAGCCGCTGAACTCGATTGGTTTGAAGAAAAACATGGAAGGCATATGCAGGTATGGTTCGAGCCCGGCAAATTCCTGGTGAGCGAAGCCGGCTATTTTGTTACCTCCGTAAATGTGCTCAAACATTCCGGCGACACCTGGTTCGCGGGCATCGATAGCGGCCTCAATCATTTAATTCGCCCCATGTTTTATGGCTCTTACCACGCGATTGAAAATATTTCCAACCCGCATGGACCATTAAAGCCTTATCATGTAACCGGCAATATCTGCGAGACAGACACTTTTGCGGAAGACCGGATGATCAATGAAATCCGCGAAGGCGATCTGCTGGTATTCAAAAATGCCGGTGCGTATGGGTTTGAAATGGCATCGCACTACAATAGCCGCTTTCGCCCGGCTGAGGTATTGGTAAAAGACGGAAAAGCCCGGCTCATCCGGAGGCGCGATACCCTCGACGACCTTCTTAAAAATATCGTTGATACGGAATAGTTAGTACGTATACAGTAAACTCATGCCGCGAACCGTAATGCGCCCTGCTGCGCCAAAATCGCCGGTGCCAGACACTTCGAGGTAATGCAGGAACTTATCCTGGATAATATTCCCGTCGGGAAAACTACTGTCGGTCACCGTCAGATAATTATCTGGTGGCAGGGTCGCCGGGGGAAGATTGATAAACGACATTTCAATTTCTCCGGACGGTGAATGCCTGTCAGCGTGTTTGCGCAGAAAAAATGCAATAGGTGTATTTTGCGTGGTATTGGTGTAGTGGATGGAAATTGACTTCAGCTTTGCTTTTACGGGAATCATCACCGGCGCTGCCAGCGATCGACCTGCTACCGCCGCGTGTCTACCGTCCTGGAAATGATCCACATAGCCGTCGCTGCTGTTCATTGGGAAGAAAGCGCAACTTTCGATGTATACTTTATATGTTTTTGCGGCGACCAGGGCGGGTCCCCATTTTTTTTGCGCCACACTTTTCTTCGCCGGGGCAGGCGCCTTCTTTTTTGCGGTCACCGCCGGTTTCTTCGCTGGTTTCTTGTTGTTTTTGGCAGGCATACAAGTGATTTTAGATGAGAAAAATGTTTAATTGCAAATTAGCCGACCTGCGATTGCAGCGCTATACAACTTTGTGGTAGTTTTTTTCTACTATACATTGGATTCAATACGCCTTAATTAAAGGGTTGTATTGTGCGATTTACTTAACTTGTAATATCGATAACTGCTAAACCATATACCATGCCAGTAAGGATGACAGATGACCAACCGGAAGAACAACCCTCGTATGAAGACAACAGTGGTGGTGGAAGGGGTGGATTTTCCGGCGGTGGTGGTGGTGGGCTTATCAACCTGCTTCCGCTTTTATTTGGATTGTTCAGGAGTAAACTCGGCCTCGGCCTGCTCGTAGTATTGGCAGTGGGTTATTTTTTGTTTGGAAGGGGCAATTGTAACCTCGGCAGCGGCGTCCTCAACCAGGTGGGTCAGCTGGCTACTGGCGGTAAACTTGATCCCCGCGAGTTCGCAAAGGCAAGTATTTATGAGCCACTGGCAGACGATGCTACCAAAAACCCCTTGCCCGAAAGCGCGAACCTGCAAAAATTTGCACCCGCCGTGGGTAACCAGGGACAACAAGGCAGTTGCGTCGCCTGGAGCAGCGCCTATGCAGCACGCTCGATCCTTGAATCAGCGCGTACAGGTCAACCGGGCGAATCTGTCAAATTCTCGCCTTCGTTCTTATACAACCAAATTGGCCTTGATGGTTGCCAGGGTTCCTATATCCAGCGCGCCATGGAGTTCATGACCAAACAAGGCTCTGTTCCCTACCAGGCCTTTCCGTATACCGATCAGGATTGCAGCAACCAGCCCAGTCAGCAACTGGTGCAGCAGGCAAGCCAATACAGGATGCGCGGTTATAACAGGCTTACGCTGGGCGATCGTACCGATAATGATGCCATCGATCTGCAGGCCATCAAACAAAATCTTTCCCAGGGTGCACCGGTAGCCATTGGGATGATGGTCGGACAAAGTTTCATGCAGGAAATGATGGGTAAGGATTTATGGCAACCTGCTCCGGGCGATGAGGAAATGCAGGGGTTCGGCGGACATGCCATGTGTGTAGTAGGGTATGATGATAAAAAGTACGGCGGTTCGTTTTTGATAATGAACAGCTGGGGACCCGAATGGGGCAACAATGGTTTTGCCTGGGTACAATACCCCGCATTTAAATATTTTGTACGCGAGGCTTACGGACTGGAGCCCATGGAGGCAGTGGGCGCTGCAGCCAATCAACCATTGTCCTGTGAAGTAGGACTGGTACAAGTGGAATACGATGCCTCGCAGAAAAAAACATTGCCCAAAGGATATATACCACTCCGTACGAATGGCGATAACCGATTTATAACGCTCTCGCCTGTACGAAAAGGCACTCGTTTCAAAATGGAAGTGCGCAATTCCAAAGAGTGTTACGTATATGTTTTTGGGAAAGAAACCGACGGAACCAGTTATACGCTCTTTCCTTATCCCACCAAGGAAGACCCCAGCAAGACGCGGTATGCCCCTTTTTGCGGCATAGCAGGCTACCGCCTGTTCCCGAAGGACAAAAGCATGGAGCCCGACAGCATCGGCACCCGTGATATGATGGCCGTGGTCGTAAGCAGGAAGCCGCTGGATTGGTACAGGCTCAACCAGCAGGTGAGTGCCAACGCGTCCCAGGACTATGCGGCAAGACTCAACACTGCCTTGGGCAGCCAGTTACTGCGCAATGTGCGGTTCCAGTCGACCGGTAAAGGCAATATGTCATTTACAACAGCCGGAAATGAAAACGATGTGGTAGCCTGTATTGTAGAGATAGATAAGAATTAAACGAAACGCTATGAGCACGGGAAAAGAATCTTTCATCCGGCT
>JAGWTK010000458.1 GCA_028876035.1 Bacteroidota bacterium | reverse complement strand
ACATCTACGCCGAATCGCTGAACGGCAGCAGCAGATGCTTGTTAGTTACGCTGCTGCAAAGAAGTAACTTTAAACTTTAAACCTTAGACTTTAACGTCTCACTCCGTAAAAAAATCTCCCCACTCCTGGCTGGCATCCAATTTTCAATACCATTGAAAAAAAATGCCCGCAGCCGTCAAAAGCCTACGCCACAAGGATTTCCTTCAAATTGATAAGAACTACGAACAAGCGGCCATTGCAGCAAGACTCCTGTATGTGAGCGACCGCAGTCCGGGCATCACGCGCGTGCGCAAGGGCAAAGGCTTCGCCTATCTTTATCAAAACAAACCGATACGCGACAAGTCCGCCATTGAGCGCATCCGGAAACTGGTGATTCCGCCCGCCTGGATAAACGTGTGGATATGCCCGGTAGAGAATGGTCATATACAAGCAACAGGTCATGATGTACGCCACCGGAAACAATACCGTTACCATGCGCTTTGGAACCAGCTCCGCCATGAGACCAAATTTCACCGCCTGCTCGAGTTCGGAAAAGCATTGCCCCACTTGCGCGATAAGCTGGAACAGGACCTCGCCCTGCCGGGCCTGAGCCGGGATAAGGTGCTCGCCGCCGTGATCAGCCTGATGGAAAGAACGTACATCCGTGTGGGCAACCCCGAATATGAAAAAGCCAATGGCTCGTATGGACTCACCACCCTGCGCGACAAACATGTACAGATACAGGGCGACAAGGTCCGCTTTAGTTTTACCGGGAAGAAAGGAATTGCACAGGATATAACGATCAGGAATAAACGCCTCGCGCGCATGGTACAGCGATGCCGCGATATTCCCGGGCAGGAGCTATTCCAGTTCATCGACGAAGCGGGGGAGCGCAAGCCCATCGATTCGGGCATGGTGAATGATTATATTCGTACAGCCAGCGGCATTGATTGCAGTGCAAAAGATTTTCGCACCTGGGCCGGATCTTTACACGCGTTGCAGGCCCTGCGTTCCCTGGGTGAGGCAATTACGGTCACAGAAAAGAAAAAAAATGTAGTGGCCGCGCTCACAGCAGTGAGCGAAAAACTGGGGAATACCAGAACAGTCTGTAAAAAATATTATGTACATCCCCGCCTCATAGAGTTATATGAAGAAGGCAATCTCCGGCAATACCAGCGTGAGCTCGACAAAGCAGAAGACAACGAAGGCAACAACGGATTGACGGCCGAGGAAAAAGTGCTGATGAAAATATTGGCGCAACACTGCTGAAACGCGTGGTTTATGGACTGCGATTTGCATTTCCTTCTCTCAAATATTGGCAGCGCCAGCGATCCGGATTTTCATGCACCAAAAAACACCTGTTTCCACAGCAAAACATCCAGTAGTCCGAAGGATTTTCAGGATCTTTCTATACTTGCTGCTGGGCATCCTCGGGCTTGTCCTGCTGGTGGTTATTGCGGTGCAAATACCCTATGTGCAGAATATCGCCCGGGGGAAAGCGCAATCCTGGCTGCAGCAAAAGCTGCAAACCAAAGTGCTGATTGGCCATATCAACATTGGCTTTCCAAAAACCATTGAGCTGCAAAACATTTACCTGGAAGACAGGCAACACGATACCCTCTTCGCGGGGAAAACAATTGGCGTAGACCTGGACATGTGGAAATTATTCCACAGCAATATTTTGATTCGCTCGGTATCACTGGAAGAAATCACCGTGAAAGTCAAACGCCAGCTGCCGGATACGAGTTTCAATTTCAAATTTATTGCCGATGCTTTTGCAGGCGCACCCGACAGTGCGAAGGCAAAAGATAGTACAGGCAGTACAAAGTTTAGTTTGCACGCACTAGACCTCAAAAAAGTCAGGCTGGTATATAACGATATCGTAACCGGCAATGACGTGGCGGTTTGGATTGAACAAAGCAATATACGGGCAGACAGTACCGACCTGGACAACATGCGTTTCGTGGTTCCCCAATTCAGTATCAAAGGCGTCACCGCAAGGATCTACCAGCGCAAACCCCTCCAAACGCCCGCTGATCACCCGTCGACATCATCAGAAAGCCCCGCACTCCGTTTAGCCGTCACAAACATCGCGCTGGCCGATATCGATCTCGACTACCGCAATGATGTTTCCCGGCTGCACAGCAATGTTCAGCTCGGCGACCTTGAAGGAGGTTTGAAAGAATTTGACCTGTCCAAACAGAACATTGATCTGAACAAACTCATCCTGAGCAATACAAAAACCGTTGTGGAAATTGGCAAGCAGGAAACAGCGGAAGTACTTGCGAAAAAAGCTGCACCCATTGCCGACAGTGCGAACGCGGGATGGCAATTCAACCTGGGTGCATTAGGCCTGCACAATACCAGCATTCGCTTCGAAAACGCGGGACAACCGAAACAGTCTCACGGTATGGACTATGCGCACCTGGGCATCAACCAGCTGAATTTGGACGCCGAAGCATTGTACTACACGAATGATTCTCTAAGCGGAAGAATCAACAAAGGCTCGTTTGCTGAACAAAGCGGCTTTGTACTGAATGCCCTGCAAACCAACTTTGCGTATACCGACCGGGGTGCTCATTTGCGCGACCTGCTACTGCAAACGCCGGGCACCACGCTCCGCCAATCGATTGAACTGAGCTATCCTTCGGTAAGCTCACTCCAAAAAAATCCAGGTTTGCTTACCGTAGATGCTGATTTACCCGACTGCCAGGTACAGGTGAAAGACATCCTTACTTTTGCACCCTTCCTTCGATCACAGCCACTGCTCTCGCAGCCAAATGATGTATTTCGGATCAATGCAAAATTGAACGGCAGCCTTGCAAAGATGAATTTGCCGATTGTTCAATTGAGCGGGCTCCGGAACACCCGCGCCAACATCAGCGGGCAATTGCAACACCTCGATCAGCCCAAACGATTCTACGCGGACCTCGACATCCGCGAACTGCGTTCCGGGAAAATCGATCTCGAACGGATGCTGCCGAGAAACACCCTGCCTGCCAACATCGATCTGCCTGACAACATTTCGATCAATGGGCGCTTCCGGGGCGGAGTGGATGATATAACAACAACGCTACAGGTTTCCAGTTCTGCAGGTAACCTTGCTATGGAAGGCAGGCTGCAACAAATCACTGATAAACAAAAGGCGGCGTACGATGCAAGGATTGTAATGGACCAGTTTGACTTTGGGAAAATAATTCCGGATACGGCCGGAACACTCGGCGTAGTAAGCGGCCGGATTGATGCGAAAGGAAAAGGTTATGACCCTGCAACAGCCAGCACCACGCTGCATGCCCTGATTTCCCGGGCAACCATCAAACGCTATCCTTACCGGAATATTCGCATGGATGCAAGTTTGCAGCAACAACAACTCGTGGCCAAAGCATCCATTCGTGACCCAAATGCTTCACTAACCTTAGACGCAAGCGGAGAGATGAAGGGCAAGTTCCCGGCGTTGAAAGCCAATCTGGATATTGACACATTGCAAACATTGCCCCTGCACCTGAGCAGCGATAGTAT
>JAGWTK010000457.1 GCA_028876035.1 Bacteroidota bacterium | reverse complement strand
TATCAGCGGGACCCGACAAGAAGGAAGTCTATATACGGTTGAAAAAAGAAGGCAACCTCTTGCAGGGCTTTGCGGGTTGTAATGGATTCGGCGGACAATATGCGATCGAAGACGGTGGCAAAATTAGTTTTACGAATATCATGGGCACGATGATGGCCTGCGACCGGACAAAAGACGAGAACAAACTTTACGAAGCACTCCGCGAATGCAATAACTATATTCACCTTGGCAAAAAACTTATTCTGAACAAAGGGAAGAAAGCGCCCCTGGCGAGGTTTGAAGCGGATTATGCGAAGTGAATCTTTATTTCGGAGGTGGGTATTTAGTACTCAGTACTTAGTACTTAGACTGTTCGCGGGTTTAATGCTAATCGTTTCGGCCAGCAGCCGTTCGGAAGATTTTAATTTTTCGGAGCTAGAAAGAAATAACGCCTCTTACCATTGGGTATCTAGATACTAAGTACTTGGTACGCTATACCAGACAGAACTGACCCTGCCATTAGGAAGTTTTGCTACACATGGGTATTGATTAGCTATTAGCTGTTAGCTGTTGGCTATTAGCAGTACGGACTCGCCGGGTGATTTTTGGATTTAGATATAATGGACTAAGCTACTACGACGTTTGTTACACATGGGTATCTCGGTACTTTGTACTTGGTACTATGTACCGCCCCTCAACGCACTCCTGGCTTTCGAACAACGAGCCTCTGGGCAGTATATATCCCTCCATGCCCGCTGAAATAATAAGCCGTAAAACAAGCGATGGCATAGTAAACAATATGTTCTCCGCCGAATAACTCTACACCCATCAATGTGCAGGCCAAAGGGGTATTGGTAGCGCCGGCGAAAACGGCAATGAATCCGAGTCCGGCGAAGAGATCAATTGGAGCGCCCGTGGAAATTGCAATTGAATGACCGAGCGTGGCGCCAATGAAAAAGAGCGGCGTTACTTCTCCGCCTTTAAAACCCATGCCCAGGGTTACTGCTGTAAAAATGAGTTTTAATAGCCAGCTCCATGCCGGTATGGCTGCAGGGGAGAATGCATTCACGATGGAAATACCTGCTGCCGACTGCGATTGTACACCAAGACCGAGGTAATCGCGCGTGCCCAGTACACTGCACAAAATGAGCACGATCGCCGCACCTGCCACTGGTCTTAGCCAGGCCTTGGCAATATACTGGTTGCTGAGCTTCTTGATCCCATGCTGCGCCGATGCAAATAGATAGCCTGCCAATCCAAAAGCGATTCCTGCCGCCAGCGCTTTCAATAACAGCCAGCCATTGATGTGCAGGAATGTATTGGCCGATATGTCTGCCGGCGCAATATGGTACACCGTGTGATGGATGCCCCAGGCCGCACACGTAATATCGGCCAGTATCGCCGCGGCAAGGCAGGGAAGAAGGGCATCGTAGCGAATGCTTCCAATAGCCAGGACTTCGAGTGCAAATACGGTTCCTGCGATGGGTGTACCGAATACTGCACCGAAGCCGGCGGAAATACCAGTCATGAGGATGATGCGTGTATCCGCCACCGGTAGTTTCAGTAGCCGTGCAAAGTATCCTGCAATGCTGCCGCCCATTTGAACGGCAGTGCCTTCTCGGCCGGCAGAGCCGCCAAACAAATGAGTTATTAATGTGGTGATCAATACCAATGGCGCCATCCGCGCTGGTACACCACCGCCGGGCGTATGAATCTCCTCCATCAACAGGTTGTTGCCACCTTCACTTCGGTCACCAAGGTAGCGGTATAGCCAATAAATCAGCACGCCGCCCAGGGGTAGCAACCAGATCAGCCAGGCGTTTTGCCAGCGGAGTTGCGTTACTTTTTCGAGCGACCAAAGGAAGAGTGCTACCAATGAGCCGGTAACAAGGGCTACTGGCAACACCAGTAAGAGCCAGCGTAGCAGGTACCGGGTTACACTAAAATCGTTGATGAATTGTTTGATGCGTTGCATACCTGCAAATAATAGTGCCGGGGCACAAGGGTGAATCAATTTTTGCAGGCGCCATCAGTCTTTCGGCGGAAAGACGGTTCAGTAGGAAGACACCATTTCCTTAAGACAAATATATTCTTTTAGCCGGACTGTAAAAACGCCTCGCTAAAAAAAAGAACCCTACGGGCCGAAGCGGGTAGGGTTAGCAGCTTTGCACGGATGATGGAGTGAATAAGGTTAGAAAGAAGCCTCCCGACTTGTCGGGAGGCCCTTTGCTTATGCGTTACGATTGATGCAGTTCAAATCTTCGAAGGCAGTTTCCAGGCGCTTGGAGAAACTCTCCTGGCCTTTACGCAACCAAACCCTTGGGTCGTAAAATTTCTTATTGGGTTTGTCTTTGCCTTCGGGGTTGCCCAGCTGACCCTGCAGGTAGGCCTCGTTCTTTTTGTAATAGTTCAATACACCTTCCCAGTAAGCCCATTGCAAGTCGGTATCAATATTCATCTTGATCGCGCCGTAGCTGATTGCTTCGCGGATTTGGTGCTGCGGTGAACCACTACCACCGTGGAATACAAAGTAAACAGGCTTGGGGCCGGTTTTGAATTCGTTCTGGATATAGTCCTGGCTGTTTTTGAGGATGATGGGGCGCAGTTCTACGTTACCCGGACTGTACACACCGTGCACGTTTCCAAAAGCAGCTGCCACAGAGAAGAGGCGACCCACTTTGCTGAGTTCCTTGTAGGCAAATGCCACGTGCTGCGGCTGCGTATAGAGTTTATCGTTTTCAACACCGCTGTTGTCAACCCCATCTTCTTCACCTCCGGTTACTCCCAGTTCAATTTCGATGGCCATGCCCAGGGGCGCCATGCGTTTAAAAAAATCAACCGAAGTGTGGATGTTTTCTTCGATGGGTTCTTCCGACAGGTCCAGCATGTGTGAGCTGAACAGGGGTTGTCCTTTTTCTTTATAGAATTTTTCACCCGCGTCGATCAAACCACTGATCCAGGGCAGCCATTTTTTAGCCGCATGGTCGGTATGCAGTATCACGGGTACACCATAATATTTGGCTACGTTGTGGATATGCAAGGCACCGGAAACACCACCGGAGATATTCGCCTGGAGTTGATCGTTGGGCATTCCTTTACCAGCGATGAATTGGGCACCACCGTTGGAAAATTGTATGATGACGGGCGAGTTTACTTTGGCAGCTGTTTCCAGCGTTGCGTTGATATTGTCGGTGCCGATGGTATTCACCGCGGGAAGGGCGAATTCATTCTGTAAGGCGTCTTTGTAAAGCGCTTCGAGTTCTTCACCAAACAACACGCCCGGTTTGTACTTTTTCATGTTAACTGTTGCCGTTTTTGATTGACATTAATAATGGAGGAGGCAAGCATCCTGTTTAGCGGCGCTAAGATAACCCTTTCCATAATTTTCCCCGTTCTTTTTTAAGGCTTTCAGCGCTCAAACCGGGTTTGGATCTTGGGTACCAGCAGGAGGTTCTTTTGTAAGGTTTGCTTGAGGTTGCGTTTGAGTACCTGCCCCATGCTCCGGCAGTTTTTAAATACCGG
>JAGWTK010000037.1 GCA_028876035.1 Bacteroidota bacterium | reverse complement strand
CCACTCCATGGATTGGTCACGCCAATCATTTTCGGCACTTTTTACAAACAGGCATCACCACCCAGAACAGTGTTTCATTCAGCGGGGTAAGCGACAATGGTAGCTATCATTTTTCAGCAGGAAATTTATACAACAAAGGGATCTTGCCAGGTACGGATTTACGCCGCTACACACTTTCTATGAGGGCAAGCCACAAATTCAGCGACAAACTGTCGACGGATTTTTTCGTGAATTACCTCAATAGCAACAGCAGTAACCGTCCGAATATTGGGTATGGATCAGAAAGCGTCATGTATACATTTTTCGGAGTTTATGGCATGCCCATTAACGTCGATATCAACTCGCTCAAAAAACAATGGCAAACCGGAAGAGACCAGCAAAGCCAGTTTCGCTACTGGAACAACCACGACAACCCCTACGTAACGTTGTACGACAATGTCAATTCATTTAATAAAAACCGCCTGCTCGGGAACGCCTCTTTAAAATACGCCATCAATCCGCAGTGGAATGCAACGGTCAGAACGGGAACTGATTTTTACGAAGATCACCGTGAAGGCCACCGGGCATTCACAACGGTAAGATTTCCAACCGGGGGATTTCGTACGGACAATGTCAGCTATTTTGAAAACAACACTGATTTTCTCTTAAGCTATAAAAAGAAGCCCGGCAAAAAGATCAACTTCAACGCGTCTGCAGGTGGCAACCGGTTTATGCAGAATATTACCTACACACGCGATATCGCCAATTCGCTGATAACCCCGAATCTTTATAATTTTTCGAACGCGCAAAGCCAGTTACCAACATTATACCAGCAGTATCGCAAGCTGGTATACAGCGTGTATGCGTTTGCTGACATTGACTACCAGGAGAAATTATACCTGACTGTGACAGCCAGAAATGATCATTCCAGCACCCTGCCCTCCGGTAATAATTCACTATTTTATCCGTCTGCCTCTTTAAGCGCAATTATTTCCGACATCGTAAAACTTCCGGATCCGGTTTCCTATATGAAATTGCGGTTGTCGGCAGCGCAAGTAGGAAGGGATGCAGATCCGTATTCAATCAGCAACACTTACCTGACCAATACTCCCTTCAACGCAAATCCGCTTACTACCGGTAATCCGGTCCTGGCCAATAGCAATTTGAAACCTTCGGCCACTACTACTACAGAAGCAGGTCTCGAAGTAAGATTTCTTAATAACAGGATTGGCCTCGATGCGACCATCTACAACTCAGACACCCGAAATGAAGTTGTACAACTGCCGATTCCCGTATCGTCTGGATACACCAACACTTTTGTAAACGGTGCTTCCATCAACAATAAGGGAATAGAGATAATGTTGACCGCATCTCCATTCCAGGCAAAAAAACCAGGCGGATTCAACTGGAACACCAATGTCAATTTCAGTCATAATATTGCGAAAGTAACGGCCCTGCCCGACGGGATTAACACGTACGTGTATGCCCAGGTTACCCAGTATGATCGTTATTACAGGGCTATACAGTACGATGCAAAAGTTGGTGAGAAACTCGGTAACATGTATGGAAATGCTTTTGTTCGGGATAATGCAGGCAATATCGTTTACAAAAAAGGTGTCCCCCAGTTTACCAATACGCAGAATGCTCTTTTGGGGAACTATAATCCGGATTTTATCCTGGGCTGGTACAACGAACTATCCTATAAAAATTTCAACCTCAACTTTGTCTGGGACTGGCACCAGGGTGGAAAATTCTTCTCCTATACTGAACTCGGTGTACTGGCAGGCGGAATGTCTGTGGAAACCCTGCCTGGCAGAGAAACGGGCATCACAGGAAAAGGAGTAATGGACGATGGTACAGGTAAGTATATACCCAATAATGTAAAAGTAGATGCCGCAACGTATTACAACGGGTACTATAATGCAAGCAACAATGAAGCATTTATGTACAACGCGTCTTATTTGAAACTAAGAGAGCTGCGCGTAGGTTACACATTTAAAAAAGTGTTCCCGTCCAGCCCGAATGCAAAACTCAACTTATCATTCATCGCCAGAAACCTGCTGGAGTTCACACAAAATAAAGATGTTGACCCTGAAACCCTCGCGCTGCGCGGGCAACAAATTTTACCAGGAACCGAATTTCTTAGCATTCCATCCGTGAAAAGTCTTGGCTTCTCCATTGGCCTCGATTTCTAAAAAAAAAATGTCCAATCATGAAATATAATTTGTCAAAAGTCATCGCTGCTGCCATTACGGCTTTGCTTGTAAGCGCATGCTCAAAAGAA
Source organism: Bacteroidota bacterium (assembly GCA_028876035.1). Classification (GTDB taxonomy): domain Bacteria; phylum Bacteroidota; class Bacteroidia; order Chitinophagales; family Chitinophagaceae; genus JACMLD01. Next base: position 14,611 of record JAGWTK010000037.1, on the reverse strand, counting down.
CTGGTCCGCACCAATGTCAATCCCAACAACCTTGAAACGCCGGACGCCACAACGCTGTTATCCAATACCATTGTACAGGAATTTTATGCCAACGCGAATATTGTATGGACACTCGGCAACGGTTACAATCAGTATATGACCTACAGTTCTTCGTACTACAATCAACCAACCCGGTATTTGCCCGTTACGAATGAACCCTATTGGACATCTATGTACGCAGCCGCCAGGGACGCCAACACTTTGTATTCTTTAGGACAAAAAAATAAGAACTCGCTGCTGCAGGCGGCGGCGCTTACACTCCGCTCATATGCCTTTGCACAGCTAACTGAGCTATGGGGAGACATCCCCTTTCTGCAGGCACTCCAGGCAGAATCGGGGGTATACACACCTGTTTATGATTCGCAACAAACAGTGTATATGGATCCACAGCAGGGAATACTCGCCAGTCTGCGCACTGCGGACAGTCTTTTAAAGGCAGATGCCAGCGGATATGTTGGAGGCGACGTGCTTTTTAATTCCAATGTACCCGCATGGAGGAGGTTTATTAATGCACTCAGGTTAAGGTATTTGTTACGGGTTTCAGCGAAAGTAAATGTGAGTGCCGAAATGCAGTCCATTGTAGCTGAGGGAACAATCCTGCAAAATGCGGCTCAAAGTGCTTCGCTTTCACTTCCAACCACTACTCCATACAATTTCGTTAGCCTGACAGAGCGGTCGGGCGATTTTGCGGTCAAATTCATGAACAGTACTTTGTACAATGCGTATGTTAATACGGCAGATTCAGCCCGTATCGCGGCATATTTCGCTGTTACAACCAATACGCCTCCAGCGGCTTCCTTCAGCTTTGCAAACTATGGCGCCCTGCCATTATTACAAGATGCAACGGCCTCACAGTCCAATGCTGCGTCAAATTTCAATGCAAACTTTATTACTGGCAGCAATAAGAACCTGATCAAGGCAAGGATAATCACTTATGCTGAGCAGGAATTTATCCTGGCAGAAGCAGCCCTGAAAGGCTATATCACTACCGGCACTGTGCAGACATACTATACCAATGGCATATTAGGTGCCTTTGCCGAGATCGGGATCGATGGAAGCAATTATGTCAGCCACCCCGGCGTAGTCTTTGACAATTCCTCGCTAGCCGCATCCCTCACCCAGATAATAACCCAAAAATGGATGAGCAATATCAACAACGGCTTCGAAGGATGGATTGAATACCGGCGTACAGGTTATCCGCAGTTTCAAACAGGCGGCAGCGTAAACCTTAACAACGGCACCATACCATCACGCTTTTTATATCCTATATCCGAGCAAACAATAAACAGCACCCATTACAAAAAAGAAATTCAGCAAATGGGCGGCACAGAGAATACCGTATATAAAGCATGGTGGGAAAAATAAAAATGGTATTTCCTAAATGAGCAGTATTCAATATGATTGCTAAATTCAAAAAGGCCTGGTTGTGTACTATATTAATCGACGGACACTATGACCATTTAAAATGGAACAGGATGCTTTCGGCGCTTAAGTACAAGATTGACATCATCACGCTTGATATATTTGAACAGCAGTTTGGATATCTTTTCGGTCTCGGAAACGCCAATACAGTGCAGGACGTCGCGGTAAGTCTTTTTAACAGAAAGGGATTAGAAAGCACGATTTATATCAGCCGTGCGTTGGAACATACCCTACGCAAAGCCTGTCCCGACTACCTGCCTTTGTTGAAGAAAGGCTATGTTGTTGTATTGAAAACATACAGAAAGTTCAGCCCGGCAATTTCGGAGATGCCTGACCAACTCGAAATACAAAAACACCTTAGTAAAACACAACAGTTCTGCGAGTATTTTAGTGTCTGCTCCGCATTAACGATCGGCGATTATTTTCGGCCAAGCATGTTTTTCGCTTATATTGAAGACGAAAGTATACGGGTTAGCAGCAATTATGCGTTCCGTCCGGGTGAGCCCAATAATATGCGGCTGCCCAGGCAACCGCATATCTTGGTGAAAATACCCTAGTGGGATGCGGGAAAGATTTTTGCGCTACAGGATACCCGGCAGGAGTAACTGACCAGGTAAAGGCATAGCAGTGTCCGGGATGTTCACTCGTTCACCCGACAATTGCACTCCGGCATCCGGGCATTTCAACACTGTAGCAGTGTACAGCGCATTCTAACACAAACAATGACTGCAAGCAGCCGCACACAAGCGGATTTGTTGAACCAATAGCAATATGAAAAGATCATTTGCAATTATCGAATGTCCTTCCAACCTGGGATTAAAAGAGCCCGCGCCCGGTCATGAGCCCGGTGTAAAAAAATTACCCGACTTCCTGCGACAATTTGGATTTCATACATTGTTGCAGGCAGTTCATACTACCAGGCTTGATCCGCCCGCCTACTCCATGCGGCTGGACGAAGTTTCCGGCGTAAGAAACGCCGACGCCATTGTCGATTATGCAAAGCAACAGGCGGACTTGCTGGAGCGAATATTGGCCGACAAACATTTCCCCATCGTTATCGGGGGCGATTGCAGCATTTTAATAGGAAATGCGCTGGCTTTAAAGAAACGTGGCCACTACGGACTTTTCTTTTTAGACGGACATACCGATTTTATGTGGCCCTCCCTCTCGCAAACCGGCGGAGCGGCAGGTATGGACCTGGCCATCGCGACAGGTCATGGACATCCAAAACTGACCAATATCAACAAGAAACAACCCTATATCAAGGAAGAAGATGTTTATTGCGTGGGCAACCGCGAGTACACAAGTTGGTATGTAGACACTATTAAAAACTCGCATATTCATTATCGTTCGCTTGAAGCGCTGAGACTGCAAGGCATTCGGCAAGTAGTTGAAGCCTTTCTGCAGATGGTGAATGAAAAAAACCTCGATGGGTTCTGGATCCATATCGACGTTGATGTGTTGAACGATGACATTATGCCAGCGGTCGATAGTCGCAACAACGACGGATTATCCTATGAAGAATTCAATCAAATCATCGGCTTATTGGTGGGGGATGAAAAATCATGCGGACTAAACATCGGCATCCTCGATCCCGAACTGGATGAAGATGGGATTTATACAAAGGAGTTTGTAAAGAATTTTTGTGGGACGATGAATTCAATTCTGGCTTCCTGACCAGGAATAATTAATTATTTGAGGGCCGCCATCCTGCGGCTGCCTTCGCTTTGTTGTTTATTCACTCACCGCTCAAGCAAGCTTGGCGATTCCAAAAATATATATACTGGATTAGCTGCGCTGATCCTTGAAGGGGGGAACTCAACACAGCCACAAAGCCGGCTGGCCTGCGGCTGTCTCTTTTTGTAGTTTAATCAGTCACCGCTCGGGCGAGATTGGCGGTTCCATAAATAGTTACTGGATTAGCTGCGCTTATCCTTAAAGGGGGGGAACTCAACACAGCCACAAAGCCGGCTGGCCTGCGGCCGCCTCTTTTTGTAGTTTAATCAGTCACCGCTCGGGCAAGCCCGGCGGCTCCTTCTTAAACTACAAAACCTTCCGCTTGGGCGGAAGGCTTTGTGTCTGTGTTGGTCGGGACGACTGGATTCGAACCAGCGGCCTCTTGCACCCCATGCAAACGCGCTACCGGGCTGCGCTACGTCCCGAACTGATATCAGGCACCCATTGCAAACGCTGCTGCCGGGTCCCGAACTGATATCAGGCACCCATTGCAAACGCTGCTGCCGGGTCCCGAACTGATGTTTTGGTCCCCAGCGCAAAACGCTGCTGCCAGGGCCCGAACTATGTTCCAAAGACCCATTGCAAACGCTGCTGCCGGGTCCCGAACTGATGTTTTGGTCCCCATTGCAAACGCTGCTGCCGGGTCCCGAACTGATATCAGGCACCCATTGCAAACGCTGCTGCCGGGTCCCGAACTGATGTCCAGACCCTACTTGCAAACACGCTACGGGTCTAGAACTACTATCAAAGACCCATGCAAACACGCTACGGGTCTAGAACTACTATCAAAGACCCATGCAAACACGCTACGGGTCAAGAACTACTATCAAAGACCCACTGCAAACACGCTACGGGTCAAGAACTACTATCAAAGACCCACTGCAAACACGCTACGGGTCAAGAACTGGAAGCAAATCAAATTCACTTCCGGGGGCTGCAAATGTACAGGTTTCTTTCCAAATATGAAATTCAAAAACAACCATTATCTTCGCACAACTCATTTACAATGAAGTTGCTCATCAAACAGGCGACAATCGCCGATCCCCAGTCCAGCTTCCATCGTTCCCGCAAAGATATTTTTATTGAAAATGGTATTATCAAAGCCATTGCCGATCGTATCGACCAACCGGCCGATGAAACCATTTCGGTACAAGGCTTGTCGGTTTCTCCTGGCTGGATGGACTGCTTCTCCCATTTCTGTGACCCGGGCTTCGAACACCGCGAAACCTTGGCCTCCGGCGCCGAAGCGGCCGCCAGGGGCGGATTCACCACCGTTTTCACACTGCCCAACACAAAGCCAGTCGTAGACTCCAAAGCTCCGGTGGAATATGTGTTGCAGCAATCGAAATACCTGCCTACTGATATCATACCCATCGGCGCCATCACAAAAAACACCGAAGGCAAAGAACTCGCCGAGATGTACGACATGCACAACAGTGGCGCCATTGCCTTCAGCGACGGACTCCATCCACTACAATCGGCGGGCATCCTCCTCAAAGCATTGCAATATGTAAGAGCATTTGATGGCGTTATCATCCAGGTGCCCATCGATAAAAGCATTGCCCCACACGGACTCATGCACGAAGGCATCGTATCCACCCGCCTGGGCCTACCCGGTTCGCCCGTGATGGCAGAGGAACTGATCGTTGCCCGTGACATCAAACTGGCAAGGTACGCCGAATCCAAATTGCATTTCACCGGCGTGAGCTCTAAAAAATCACTCGAATACATCCAGCGGGCAAAAGACAGCGGCCTGCATATTACCTGCTCCGTGACCCCATATCACCTGGCCTTTTGTGACGAAGACCTGATGAGCTACGATACCAACCTCAAAGTAAATCCTCCGCTCCGCAGCCGGGAAGACATGCTCTACCTGCGCAAAGCAGTGGCCGACGGTCTGGTTGATTGCATCGCCACCCATCACCTGCCGCAGGACTGGGACGGTAAGACCTGCGAATTTGAATACGCCAAGCCCGGGATGATCGGTCTGCAAACCTGTTACAGCGTTCTCAACACCGTCATTCCAGCACTAACCGATGATCAGCTCGTGCAATTGTTGAGCATCGCACCACGCCGCATATTCGGACTCAAGCCCTCAATCATCGCAGAAGGTGCTACTGCCAATCTTTCTCTATTTATACCCGAAGCCAGCTACACCCTTAAAAAAGAAATGCTGGCATCGAAATCTCACAACTCACCCTTTCTGGATACAGCACTGCGCGGACAAGTGATAGGCTCCATTAACGGAAGTAAAAAAACGCTGTATGGCATCTGATGCACCCGCCAACAGGCCTCACCTGCGCGCAGGATTGCTGATTGCCGCTGTTGTGATAGCAGCAGATGTCATTCTTCCCTTCGCCATCCAAACCGTACCAGACACCACCCGTTTAAAGCTTCGCATGGCCATTGTGCTCTTGGGGGTGTTCGCCGCCTGCATCTGGCATACAAAAAAATCCGGCATGGGCAGGTTCAACGAAGTATTTGCGTATGGTTTTAAGGTGACCACCCTACTGGCCTTTGTGCTGGCATTGTACACCTGGATAGCGGTGAAATTTATCTATCCCCCGCCTACCGCGGCAGAAATGGACGCGGCGATCAAAGCCATCGAAGCGCAGGGAAACAGTCTGCATGAAGAAGCCCGGCTGGCAGCAGAAAAAGCAGCCGCGAATCGCTGGATCGTCTATGTATCCGCCACTATATTCAGTGTGTTGTTGCCCGGCGTGGCGGCCAGCGCAATAGCCGGACTCTTCGCAAAAAAGAATACGTAATTTCAACCAAAATACAGGGATGGATCTTTCGATTGTTATACCACTGATTGACGAAGCCGAATCGTTGCCCGAACTAACGGCATGGATTGAACGCGTGATGCAGAAAAACGCTTTCAGTTATGAAATCATTTTTGTAGACGATGGCAGCACCGACAATTCATGGGAAGTGATCAACCAGCTGCGTACAAAAAATCCCCATATCAAAGCCATCAAGTTCCAGCGCAATTACGGCAAGTCAGCTGGTTTGAACGAGGGGTTCAGGGCTGCCACAGGGGATGTGGTAATCACCATGGACGCCGATATGCAGGATTCTCCCGATGAAATTCCCGACCTGCGGCGGATGATCCTGGAAGAGAAATACGACCTGGTAAGTGGCTGGAAGAAAAAAAGGTTCGACAATACGCTCACCAAGAATATTCCATCAAAGTTTTACAACGCCATGACCCGCCGTTTGTCAGGCATCTACCTGCATGATTTTAACTGCGGACTGAAAGCATACCGTCGGAATGTAGTAAAGAGCATTGAGATCTATGGCGATATGCACCGGTATATTCCCGTGCTGGCAAAATGGGCTGGATTTAAAAAAATCGGCGAAAAAGTAGTAGAACACAGGGCAAGAAAATACGGCAGCACCAAGTTCGGGTTGAGCCGCTTTATCAACGGACCACTCGACCTTGCCTCCATTATGTTTGTGGGCAAATACGGAAAACGACCCATGCATTTTTTTGGCCGATGGGGATCCATTTGTTTCGGACTGGCCTTTGTCATTTTCGTATACCTCGTGGTGACACGTTTAATGCACCCCGAAATCGGCCTGAGCAATCGTCCGCCTTTCTACATCGTGCTTGCCGCCATGGTCATCGGCTCGCAAATGTTCCTGGCAGGATTTATCGGGGAGATGATATCGAGAAGCGCACCGAACAGGAACGCGTATCTAATAGAAGAGAAACTTATTTAATGTAAAAATGTGCAGGTGTGGAATTTGTGTGCGTCACCCTGCGCAGGCAGGGGTGTCCTCAAAAGATGTCTACACATGTGCTTAGGCTTTTGATCAGTATTCAAACCATGTTCACGGAAAGATGCCTGCCTTCGCAGGCATGACGGCAGGGCAACCATAGCGATTCCAATTTCCACATTTATCACATTCGTCACATTTATCACATTGATCCGTTCAATAATTATACTCGGTCCTGCTCACCCCTACCGCGGCGGTGGCATCACCACTTTCAACGAACGACTGGCGACGGAATTCCAGGAACAAGGCTTTGAGGTGACTATCTATAATTTTACACTGCAGTACCCTTCGTTTCTTTTTCCCGGCAAAACGCAGTATTCGGATGAACCCGCGCCGGCCCATCTGCGCATTCTTAGAAAAGTGAATTCCATCAATCCACTTAACTGGATTAAAGTAGGACGAGAATTAAAAAAAATCAAGCCCGACTTAATTGTTGTTCGTTACTGGCTACCCCTTATGGGGCCCGTCCTGGGCAGTATTCTCCGGCTCGCGAAAAAGAACAAGCATACAAGGGTAGTAGCCATTACCGACAATATAATACCCCATGAAAAGAGGCCTGGTGATACGCCGTTCACCCGCTATTTCCTGGGCGCCTGCGATGCATTTATTACCATGAGTGAAAAAGTAATGACCGACCTGCGCCGCTTCGAACCCCATAAACCCGCCCTGCAGGTGTTGCATCCATTGTATGATAGCTTCGGAACAGCCATCAGCAAAGAAACGGCCCGCGCCGCGCTGGGGATTGCCGGCGACACACAGCTCGTTTTATTCTTTGGTTTCATTAGAAAATACAAAGGACTTGACCTGTTGCTGCGCGCGGTAGCCATGCTTTCCGCTGATAACACGCTCCCAACAATGAAACTGCTGGTGGCAGGCGAATATTATGAAGATGAGAACAGTTACCAGCAATTGATCGATGAACTGGGCATCCGCGATCGCGTCTTTTTGCACAGTCATTTTATCAGCGACCCCGAAGTGAAAAACTACTTCTGCGCGGCCGACCTGGTGGTACAACCCTACCGAAACGCCACGCAGAGCGGCGTCACGCCCCTCGCCTATCACTTCGAAAAGCCCATGGTCGTGACCAATGTAGGCGCTTTACCCGATTATGTGGCAGATGGTATTACCGGTATTGTTACCGAACCTGATCCAGCACAATTGGCAGCCGCCATCCATCGCTATTTTGAAAAAGGCGAAGCAAGTTTTCTTCCGGCCCTTCGCGAGCAAAAAAAGAAATATGCCTGGCCGGTGTTTACCGATGCGATCATCAGCCTTGCTAAAAACATAAACCCGGCGTAAGTTCCCTTCCAGCCTTTATTTTTACACTATGATCTACAGAAGCAAAGCACCCCTGCGGATTGGTCTTGCCGGCGGTGGTACCGATGTGAGTCCGTACTGCGATCTCTATGGCGGCGCTATTCTCAACGCGACCGTTAGTCTTTACGCCTATGCCAACATCGAACCGCTGGAAGAAAATGCGATCGTCCTCCAGGCCCTCGACCGCCGCGAAGAAAAGCGCTACGAATGGGCCAGTGAATTGCCGATCGATGGCGAATTGGATTTGCTCAAGGGCGTCTATAACCGCATCCAGCGCGATTATGGTATTCCGCTGACCGGGTTTCGCCTGAGTACTTTTGTAGATGCACCGGCAGGGAGCGGATTGGGTACTTCATCTACCCTTGTGGTGGCCATTATCGGCGCCTTTGCAGAAATGTTTCGTTTGCCCCTCGGCGAATATGATATGGCTCATCTTGCTTACAGCATTGAACGTTCCGATTTAAAAATGGCCGGTGGCCGGCAGGATCAGTACGCGGCAACTTTCGGCGGTGTAAACTTCATGGAATTCTATGGCGAGGATAAAGTAATCGTCAATCCCCTGCGCATCAAACAGCAATACTTGTTTGAACTCGAGAACAACCTGCTCCTATATTATACTTCTACCACCCGCGAAAGCGCTAAGATCATTGAAAAGCAAAGCAGCAATGTGGTGAATAAACAGGGTAAGTCGATCGAAGCCATGCACCAACTGAAACAACAGGCGCAGATGATGAAAGAGGCTTTGTTAAAAGGCCGCTTGCACGAGATTGGCGAGATACTCGACTTTGGTTTCCGGCAGAAACGACAAATGGCCGAGGGAATCAGCAATTCACTGATGGAAGATATCTACGATACCGCCCGCAGGGCAGGTGCCACAGGAGGAAAAATTTCCGGCGCAGGTGGCGGCGGCTTTATGGTTTTCTATTGTCCGGATATTGCCAAATACAAAGTACAGGATGCCCTGAAGCAATTCGGTGGCTATTGCCAGCCCTACCGTTTTACCGAGCATGGTCTTACAACATGGTCAATATAAGGTGAACATCCGCTGCGGGTATGTTATCTTTGCGCCATTGCAAACAATACTTCATGGAAACAATCAAGCAGATAATTGCAGAGTCGGTGGCAGTGAAGAACAGTATTTTGGCAAATGAGCAACTGATCGCGGATATAGAGCGCGTTACCAACGCAACAGTACAGGCCCTCAAAAACGGACACCGTGTCTACTTTTGCGGTAATGGCGGAAGCGCCGCTGATGCACAGCACCTGGCAGCGGAATTCAGCGGGCGTTTTTACCTGGACCGTGATGCCCTTCCGGCAGAGGCACTGCATTGCAATACCTCTTACCTCACGGCAGTTGCCAATGATTACAGCTACGATGTCATTTACGCCCGTTTGGTAAAGGGGCTCGCACACAAAGGAGATGTGTTGATTGGACTTTCCACTTCCGGCAATTCGGCGAATATTGTGAGGGCTTTCGAAACGGCCCGTGAGAAAGGCGTTATCACCGTTGGCTTAACCGGTGAAGGCGGCGGTAAAATGAAAGAACTCAGCGATTTCCTTTTCGCGGTTCCTTCAAAAAACACCCCCCGGATCCAGGAGAGTCATATCATGATAGGACATATCATCTGTCAGCTTGCGGAGGAACGGTATTTTGCGAAGGCGTAGAAGTTCTAAGTTCTAAGTTTTAAGTTTTAAGTTTTAAGTTCTAAGTACCAGACACGGAACCTATAAATCCAGAAATCTAAAAGTCAATAAATCTTCCTTCCAACAAAAGATATGCTGGTAACAGAGGCAATCGTACTCGCAGGCGGATTGGGCACAAGACTGAGGAGCGCAGTGCCGGACATGCCTAAATGCATGGCGCCCGTCAATGGCCGGCCGTTTCTCGATTATATCATACGCTACTACCGGAAACAAGGCATCCACCGATTTATTTTTTCGCTAGGGTATAAAAGTGAGATCATCGAAACCTGGCTCGATCAGCAATACGCCGGCCTTGAAAAACAGGTTGTGATCGAACACGAGCCCCTGGGTACCGGCGGAGCGATCCAACTGGCAGCAGCCGCCGCGAAAGACGAAACCAATTGCATCCTGAATGGCGACACCTTGTTTGAAGCAGATATAGCGGCGCTGTCTTCCTTTCATCATCAGAACGGTGCCCTGTGCACGATAGGATTGAAGCCCATGAAAGCCTTTGATCGGTACGGTGCGGTGGAAACCGACGACCACGGACAAGTCACGCGGTTCCGGGAGAAACAGTTTTATGAGCGTGGATGGATCAACGGCGGCGTATACCTGCTCAACACGAAAGCTTTTTTAGCAGCAGGCATGCCGGAAAAGTTTTCTTTTGAAAAGGATTTTCTGGAAACCCATTGCAACAAGGGAGTACTGTACGGCTTGCCACAAGATGGTTACTTTATTGACATTGGCATTCCCGAAGATTTTGCCAGGGCACAAACAGAAATCAATTTTTAAACGACAAAGAATACATGATCAATTTTGAGCAGGTGGACAAAACCTGGAGTCTTTTCCTCGACAGGGACGGTGTTCTCAACCACGATAAAGAAGGCAGCTATATTTTTAATACGGACGAATTCCGTTTCTACGAAGGTGTGTTGCAGGCCATGGCACATTTCAGCCGCTTATTCGGTCCCATCGTGGTCGTGACCAATCAACGTGGCGTAGGCAAAGGATTGATGACGGAACTGGACCTTATGCAAATCCACAACAAAATGCTGCAGGAGATTGAAGCGGCGGGTGGAAGAATCGATGCCATCTATTACGCAACCTCGCTCGACAATAGTCACCCCGACCGCAAACCGCACCCAGGTATGGCGCAGCGGGCTAAGGCGGAATTCAAAGAAATCGATTTTACAAAGTCCATCATGGTGGGCAACAATATCAGCGATATGGAATTTGGGCGTAACTGCGGCATGCACACGGTGTTTATCCGCAGCACCCAACCCAACCTGGCCCTACCCCACCCGGCGATCGATTTTGCCTGCAACAGCCTGTTAAATTTGTCGGAAGCGTTGCCAAAAGCATAAAATTTGTTGCATTAATCCGCGTTTAGGATGGGCCGGCCCTTCAAATCGTACTTTTGCACCTAATCACATGAAACGACTCCCTGCATATTTGCTCCTGTTATTGTCGCTGCCTGTAGCCGCGCAAAAAATTGGTATGGCAGACCGACGACTGCTGCAGAAAAAAGAAGATTCGCTGAAAGTGTATGCCGACAGTATGATCAATGCCGAGCATGCAGGTAAGCGGTTTTTGTCGGACAGCCAGTTTGTAAAAACCTTTGTCCGTGCACTCAAGATCCCAAACTCATTTTCTTATCCCTTTGATTCCCTGCTCACCGTTTCGAGGTTGTACCCGGCCGACAGCAGCTTCCGCATTTTTACCTGGCAGCTGAAGAAAGACGAGTACATGTATTACCAGAAAGGTGCGATCCAGATGCGTACGCCCGATGGTTCGCTGAAACTGTATCCGCTGTTTGATGCATCGATGTTCACGGCCAAACCCGACGATTCCATCCGCACGCGCAAAAACTGGATTGGCGCCATCTATTATCGCATCATTCAAAAAGAATTCCAGGGACGGAAGTATTATACCCTGCTCGGGTTCGATGACTATACTATTGGCAGTAACCGTAAATGGATGGAAGTACTCCATTTCGATGAACAAACCGGCGAACCTCTGTTCGGCGGACCCTATTTCAGTTTTAAGGACGATACCGCCAAAGTAAAACCCGTACTAAACCGATTCAACATCGAATACAAAAAAGAAGCCCGTACCCTCTTCAACTACAATCCGGAAATGGACATGATTGTATACGATCACCTTACCTCAGAAACAGAGGAGCCCAAGCGAAAGGAAACTTATATTCCGGATGGCGATTTTGAAGGATTTCGCTGGGAGAACGGGCAATGGGTGCATGTAGACCAGGTGTTCAATTTCAAACTAAAAGACGGCGAGTTTCCCCAGGACGCCACGATCAAAGATGCCAGCGGCAATGTAGATGAAAAAAAACTGATGGAACAATCGGAGAAAAACATTGAGAACGCGAAAAAGCGGGAAGAACAGCAGAAGAAACCGGTGAAGAAGAAGGACTAGTTAATGTGCTAATGTGATAAAAGTGATAAATGTGATAAATGCCTGGCGGATGACTGCGTTCGGACGGTTGTAAATTTCCATTTTTTGCGTTACCCCTGCGCAGGCAGGGGTCGCCACCTAAGGTGACTGCACATCTGCATATACTTTGGATCAGTATTCAAATCATGTTCGCGCCATGCCTGCGGAATTGACCGGGAATATCTAAGTGCTGGAATCCCAATTAGCACCCGTTCGAATGGTCCAGGCCAGGCGGGCATCTGCAAATCTCGGATGTATGATGTGGTCATTACCAATTGCCGCCAGTGCAATTGCGCAATCGATCTAAGCCGCCCAAAGAAAAGTTCAGGGACACCGCACCGCAACGATCCTCATTAGCACATTAGCACATCAGCACATTTATCACATTAATCATCGAGTTTCAGCACCGCCAAAAACGCCTCCTGGGGTACTTCTACGTTGCCGATCTGGCGCATGCGTTTCTTTCCTTCTTTTTGTTTCTCGAGGAGTTTGCGTTTACGGCTGATATCACCTCCATAACATTTCGCGGTAACGTCTTTGCGCATGGCGCTGATGTTTTCGCGGGCGACGATCTTCGCGCCGATGCTGGCCTGGATGGCAATCTGGAATTGCTGGCGGGGAACCAGGTCTTTTAATTTCTCACAGAGTTTGCGGCCGAATTCCTGCGAACGGGCGCGGTGAATCAGTGCGCTCAGGGCATCCACTTTGTCGCCGTTGAGCATGATATCCATTTTAACGATATCACTTTCGCGGTTGCCAATGGGGTGATAGTCGAAGGAGGCATAGCCGCGGGTTTGGCTTTTGAGCTTATCGTAGAAATCGAATACAATTTCTGTGAGCGGCATTTCAAAACTAAGTTCTACCCGTGTAGAGGTAAGATAACTTTGATTGAGCAGGATACCGCGTTTGCCGAGGCAAAGCGTAATAATATTACCGATGTATTCTGGCTTGGTGATAATTTGTGCGCGGATAAAAGGTTCTTCAATCGTTTCAATGCGCACGGGATCGGGCATCTCGGTCGGATTGTTCACGATTACCTTTTGACCATTGGTGGTGTAGGCGATAAAGCTCACGTTCGGCACCGTCGTAATCACCGTTTGGTTGAACTCGCGTTCGAGTCGCTCCTGGATAATTTCCATGTGCAGCATGCCCAGGAAGCCGCAACGAAAACCAAAACCAAGCGCCTGGCTGGTTTCCAGTTCAAATGTTAGAGAAGCATCATTCAGCTGCAGTTTGTCCATACAATCCCGCAACTCTTCAAACTCATCGGTATTCACGGGGAAGATGCCGGCAAATACCATCGGTTTCACTTCCTGGAAGCCTCGGATACCTTCGGTACAGGGGTTTGCCACGCGGGTAATCGTATCACCCACTTTTACTTCTTTGGCATTTTTGATGCCGGTGATAATATAGCCCACGTCCCCGCAATTCACCTCCTGCTTTTCGGTCATCTTTAATTTCAGGATACCCACTTCATCCGCTTCGTATTCCTTGTCGGTCGATACAAATTTGATTTTATCTCCCTTGCGAATTTGTCCGTTCAATATCCGGTAGTATACGATGATACCCCGGAAAGAATTGAATACGCTGTCGAAAATCAGCGCCTGCAAAGGTGCGTTGGGGTCGCCCTGCGGGGCGGGTATACGTTGAACAATGGCGTCAAGCACTTTATCTACCCCAAGCCCGGTCCGTCCGCTGGCATGGAGAATATCTTCGCGCTTACACCCGATGAGTTCTACGATTTGATCTTCTACCTCTTCAATCATGGCGCCGTCCATATCAATCTTATTGATAACCGGAATGATCTCGAGGTTATTGTCGATGGCCAGGTAGAGATTGGAAATGGTTTGTGCCTGAATACCCTGGGTGGCGTCTACCAGCAACAAAGCGCCTTCACAGGCGGCCAGGGCCCGGCTCACTTCATAACTGAAGTCTACGTGGCCCGGTGTGTCGATGAGGTTAAGAATGTATTCCTCGCCGTCGCTGTGCTTGTAATTGATTTGGATGGCGTGACTTTTAATGGTAATGCCTTTCTCACGTTCGAGGTCCATATCATCCAGCACCTGGTCCATCATGTCGCGATCGCTGATGGTGCCGGTACTTTGTAAAAGGCGGTCGGCAAGGGTACTTTTGCCGTGGTCGATATGGGCGATAATGCAAAAATTGCGGATATTCTTCA
>JAGWTK010000456.1 GCA_028876035.1 Bacteroidota bacterium | reverse complement strand
CGTATCTCCTGCAGGTAAGTTGCGAGTTTTTGATTGTATTGTTCACCGGCAGTGTGGCTGTTTAAGGTTACCCTTTTGCCGGTTTCCAAATCTTCAAGGGTATTGTATCCTTTAAAGTCGAACCTGAGCTCATTATCTGCCAGCAGGTGCAGGACCATTACTTCGTGTTTCATCACCGCCAAACTTTCCAGTGTGCGCAGCAGTTCATCATCGTGTTCGTACAGATCGCTGATGAATACGATCAGTTCGCGGGAATGGCTGCTGCCAAAATGGTTGCCGAGGTCGGACGGACAATACGCTTTTCCTGCTGCTTTGACGTTTTCCAGCCGGTTGACCATGCGTTGCAGGTGCTGGAAATCGCGGCGTGCATTCATCCATTCCAAACCATTACCTGTCAGAATCCCCAGGCCAGCTGCATCTCCCTGCCGCATGGCCAGCCAGCCAAGAGAAGCTGCGAGGTAGGCGGCATAATTTGTTTTCGTGTAGGCTTTCCCGGTATGTTCCATCGAAGCACTTGCATCAAGTATTATTCTAACATTGACGCTGGTTTCAACGGCCGATTCGCGGATATAGTAGCGATCGCTGCGCGCGAAGAGTTTCCAGTCGAGCTGCCGCAAATCGTCGCCTGGCTGGTAACTCCGGTACTGACTGAATTCGATGCCTTCGCCGCGGATATTGCTTTTGTGCAGTCCGGCCATAAACCCTTCGATGGTGGTACGGGCCGCCAACGAGAGGTCTTTAATGCTGAGCAGTGTGGCCGGGTCGAGCAGGCGGTTCATGGTTTATGACAGGGAGGCTTTGGGGCGTTCAATGGTTTTCAAAAGCGTTTCCGTCACGCGGTCGGCATTAATGCCTTCCGCATCTGCGCGGAAGTTCATGAGGATGCGGTGGCGCAGCACCGGGTAGGCCATCGCCTGCAGATCTTCCATCAGTACGGCATAACGGCCATGGAACAGTGCTCTTGCTTTAGCGGTAACGATCAATGCCTGGCCTGCGCGCGGACCGGCACCCCATCGTACCCAGTCTTTTACAAAGCTGACGGTGGTATTGGCCGGGCGGGTGGCCCTGACCAGGCTGCTCGTGTATTCTACCAGTGCATCGCTGATGCTTACTTCGCGGACCATCGCCTGCACTGTAAGGATATCGCCCGCACTCATCACCGGTTGTATTTTCGGTTGTTGCACACCGGTAGTACTGCTGAGAATCGCTGCTTCTTCGGCGGCACTTGGATAATCGATGGTCACATACAACAGAAAACGGTCGCTTTGCGCTTCAGGCAACGGATAGGTACCGGCCTGTTCTATTGGGTTTTGGGTGGCGAGGATGAAGAATGGTTTGTCGAGCGGGTAGGTTTGTCCGCCGTAGGTCACTGCAAATTCCTGCATCGCTTCCAGCAGGGCCGATTGTGTTTTGGGCGGCGTTCGGTTGATCTCATCTGCCAGTACAAGGTTGGCGAATAAAGGTCCTTTATTGAATTTGAAAAATCGTTTGCCGGTGCTGTGATCTTCTTCGAGTATTTCGGTTCCAATGATATCCGCCGGCATGAGGTCGGGTGTGAACTGTATGCGGCGAAAACGAAGGTCGAGGGCCTGGGCAATGCTTTTTACCATGAGCGTTTTAGCGAGTCCGGGAACCCCTTCCAGCAAACAATGCCCACCTGCCATCAGCGCAATGAGTATTTCTTCCAGCACCGCATCCTGGCCGGTGATCACTTTTTGGATTTCTTTCTTCAGCAAGGGAAGTTGTTGCAATACCGTTTCCTGCGATTGATTCAACGCTGCAAATTTTTTAGTGATTAAATGGAGGAAATTAAAAATAAATAAGTCAACTTGTATAAAAATTATACTACCGGCAGGCAAGCAGTGATGAGCAACAAGGCATTTACATTTACGAGGCTTCGATACCGCAGTGGTGATTGGGATACTGACCAGCGCATGCCTTCCAACCTGCTCAATTCACTGATTGAATATACAACGCTCCCTGTGAACCTGCAGGAAAAAGTAGTAGATCTTTCCAGCGATGAAATATTCAATTACCCGTTTTGTTACCTCAGTGGCCATAAGCTGGTACAATTTGATAAACAGGAAGCCAGTCATTTCAAGACCTACGTCCAAAACGGTGGATTTGTGTTTGCCGATGACTGCAATCATGATATCGACGGCCTTTTTGCCAAATCGTTTGAAGCGCAGATGAACCAGTTGTTTGGCAACGGCGCATTAAAAAAGATTAAAAATGATCACCCGGTATATCATTCCTTTTTCAAGTTTGAGAAGGGGCCACCCAATACCGGCTTTGAGCTGAATGGCTGGGGTGATGATCTTGTCCATGACTACCTCAAAGCGATCGAAATTAATGGACGTATCGGCGTGCTGTACAGCAACAAGGATTATGGCTGCGAATGGGACTACGACTACCGCAACAAGCGCTTCCTTAGCGAAGACAATACCAAATTCGGGGTGAATATCATCCTCTACGCGCTCCAGGCCTGAGCTAACGGCGATGCCTACACGGCACCCGTAAACTGTTGAAGGAAGCGCACATCGTTCTCACTGAACAGGCGGATGTCATTGATACCGTATTTCAGCAGCGTAGGTCTTTCAATACCCATTCCAAAGGCGAAGCCGGTGTATTTATTGGGGTCGATGCCGCAGTTGGTCAGAACATTCGGGTGCACCATACCGCAGCCAAGAATCTCCAGCCAGCCCGTGCGTTTGCAGATGCTGCAGCCTTCGCCGTGACAAATCTGGCATTCGATGTCCATCTCTGCGCTGGGCTCTGTGAAAGGGAAATAGCTCGGACGGAACCGTACTTTGATATTCTTACCATACATCTCCTGTACAAAGAAATAAAGCGTTTGCTTCAAATCAGCAAACGACACATTCTCGTCGATATACAATCCTTCTATCTGGTGGAAAAAGCAGTGGCTGCGGGCGCTCACGGTTTCGTTGCGGTACACACGGCCCGGCATTACAATGCGCAGCGGTAACTTACCTTTTTCCATTTCCCGGATCTGTACGTTGCTGGTGTGGGTGCGCAGGAGCCAGTCGGGGTTTTGCTGAATATAAAAGGTATCCTGCATGTCCCGCGCCGGGTGATGCAGGGGCAAATTAAGGGCGGTAAAATTGTGGAAGTCGTCCTCGATTTCGGGGCCGTCGGCAACGGCAAAGCCCAGCCTGCTGAAAATTTCAATCATCTTGTTCCGCATCAGGCTGATGGGGTGGCGGCTGCCGAGTGGAAGTGGGTCACCGGGCAGGCTAATATCCATGCCGCTACCAGCAGCATCGGCGATATCGCCGGTCTGTTCTTTCCAGGTTTCGTATTTGGCTTCCGCAAATTGTTTGAAATCATTCATCACTTGTCCGAATGCACGCTTCTGTTCATTCGGCACATTTTTCATCTCCCCCATCAATGCTTTTACTATCCCTTTTGTACCCAGGAAACGGATGCGGTAGTCTTCCAGGGCAGCGGCATTTGCTACCTGCAGGGCTTCAATTTCCTTTTTATAATCCTCTATTT
>JAGWTK010000455.1 GCA_028876035.1 Bacteroidota bacterium | reverse complement strand
GTATCTACTACCTGCTTCCTCGTTTGCTTTTTACCCTTTGCGTCGAGGTACACTTCTTCAACGGTAACGGGTAATATTCCGGGTTTGAAATAACCATTGTTGATCGCGTTGATCGCCTTCTGGTGCGACTGGAAAGCAAACTGGTCCTGGTCTTCCCGGCTCACCTTGTATTCTTTGGCCACTGCTTCGGCAGTAAGTCCCATACTTAAATAATAATCGGGTTCGTCTTTTGCAATGGAATAAGCGGGCACCGTTTTCCATCCTGCCGTGGGTACCATACTCATACTTTCGGTACCACCTGCAATGATGCAATCTGCTTGTCCGCTCCTGATCTTGGCAGTCGCAATCGCAATCGTCTCCAGGCCCGAAGCACAATAACGGTTGACCGTCATCCCTGGCGCATGCATGCCTACCGCCCGCGCGGCAATGATTCGGCCCACTTGCAAACCCTGCTCGGCTTCCGGTACAGCATTTCCAACAATAACGTCATCTACTCTTTTGGGATCGAGTTGCGGCACGGAGGCCAACAAACCACGAATCACTTCAATGGCCAGATCGTCCGGCCGTGTAAACCGGAAACCACCACGCTTCGATTTACCCACGGCGCTGCGAAAACCGGCTACGATATAAGCATCTTGCATAGCAATACCTTTTTATAATAACAACCCTGACAAACAAGTTGTTTATGCAACTTTATCTATCAAATGTACTATTTATTCAATTCAGTCAAAAACTTTTGGCGCCCGCCCAGCAGCACAAATTGTTATTTTTGTAGCCCATGTATAGCCTGCTACGCCGACTGCTTTTCCTCTTTCCCCCGGAATCTGTCCACTATTTTTCAATGAATTGCCTGCGCCTGCTTTGCAGCCTGCCTTTTGGCAAACGCCTGCTACGATCGCTGTACGGCGTAAACGACCCGGCTATGCAACGCCCGTTTGCAGGATTGAATTTTAGCAACCCTGTGGGATTGGCCGCGGGGTTCGACAAAAACGCCGCTTACCTGAATGAACTCGAAGCGCTGGGTTTCGGCGCAGTAGAAATCGGAACGGTAACACCGAAACCCCAATCGGGCAATGAACAACCCCGCCTGTTCCGCTTACCGGCAGACCAGGCATTGATCAACCGCATGGGTTTTAACAACGAAGGCGTAAAAGCGGTGGCGATACGATTAAGAGACTGGAAAGAGAAGCAGGCAAAAAGAAAAGCAAGCAACAGCTCATTAATTATTGGCGGAAACATCGGTAAGAATAAGGTGACACCCAATGATGAAGCGTGGCGGGACTACGAACTCTGTTTCCGGGAGTTGTTCGACTGCGTTGACTATTTCGTCGTGAATGTAAGTTCCCCGAATACACCCGGCCTGCGCGAACTGCAGGAAAAAGATGCCTTGCGTAAAATCCTGGGGCACCTGCAAACCATCAACCAGCAACAACCCCATCCAAAACCGTTGTTGCTGAAAATAGCCCCGGACCTTACCGACAGCCAGGTGGACGATGTGATTGACCTCGCCATCGAATTGCAACTGAGCGGACTGGTCGTGAGCAATACCACCATTAGCCGCGAACATTTACGCACACCCCTTGCCGTTATAGAGAAAATTGGCGCCGGCGGTTTGAGCGGCAAACCACTCACTGCGCGTTCTACTGAAATGCTGCGCTATATCACCATGAAAACAAATGGAACCGTACCGGTGATTGCTGCAGGCGGCATATTTACGGCCGCGGACGCCAAAGACAAACTGGACGCCGGTGCTGCATTGGTGCAGGTATGGACTGGTTTTGTGTACGAAGGTCCGGCCATCGTAAAAAAAATTTGCCGGGGCTTACGCACCGGCAACAATTAGATTCGGTCGCAGGCAAAGCCATACGACCATTATTTTGAGGCAATCCAAATCGATAGCTTTTCTTAGAAGCTCAGACCAATAAAAGGTCCGCCCATCACCACATTATCATATGCTTTGCAGAGCGATAATTTAACACCTGCAGAAAAGTGTTCGCTGAAACTGTATTCATATTCTGCCGTAAGACTGAGGCCCGATGAGCGTCCTTTGCTATCGGCCACCGGATAGGTAATATCACTGGCTTGTCCTGTGTGAGAAGTGTATACGGGGTAAGAACGCCGGATATTATAAAAAGAGAAGGTATAACCTGCGCCCACCCGAAGTGCAGCATTGTCCGTGCGCACAATAGCATATTGTAAACCCATGTCCAGCGAGTTGGCTTTCGTATATTCCTGTACGGTGTTCGTGCGGGGGAAACCGCTTGTTTCAATGTGACGAATAGCGATGGTACCCTGGAGTGCATCAGAAAGGCCGAAAGCATAATCAACAAAGCCTGCCTTACCGTTCATGCCCGGGAAATCGTGTACATACGCAACGCCTGCGCGGATGCGGCCATTGGAACTAAAATCTTGTGCGTGGGAATTAAGTGCTGCTGCAATCAGCAGGAATGCAAAAAAATGTTTCATCGGTTCAGGATTGCGTTTGATTAAAAAAGTCCCGTTTCGGGAAAACTAGTCGAATAAAGCGTGTAAATGTTTAATCAAACGAAATTGGATTTTGGTGTTTAGGTAGATTCCGTTAACCCGAAAATGGTGCCAAACCAGGCGCCTGCCCATACAAAACACCGCTGATCGTAAAAAAACATGCGTTTATCGTAGTTCAACTAATTTTGGCCCTCAAAAGAACCCTCCATGCAGGAATTGTTTACGGCCGATGCGCTGGTTAGTCTTTTAACGCTTACAGTACTTGAAATCGTATTAGGCATCGATAATGTTATTTTCGTTTCCATCCTGATGGGCCGGCTGGATGAAAAACAAAAACTGAATGCACGCCGGATCTGGATGTTTGCCGGTATCGCTGTACGTATTTTGCTGTTGATGGGCATTGGCTGGCTGGTGAACAATGGCAGCAGCGAATTATTTGGCTTTAACTGGGGCAGCACGCATTATGCTTTCACCCTGCGCAACGTTATCATGTTTGCCGGCGGTATCTTCCTGCTGTATAAAACCGTAAAAGAAATTCACGAAAAGCTGGAGGGCGATGAGCACACGGCCGATGAGAACCGCAAACCCGCCTCCTTTGGTTCTATTATTGGCCAGATCATTATTATTGATATGGTGTTCTCGTTCGACAGCATTATTACCGCGGTTGGACTGGCCAAGGTGGTAAAAGTGATGATCATTGCTGTGATCATTGCGATGATCATTATGTTCTTCTTCTCCGATAAAATTTCTACGTTCATCCACAAGCATCCTACCCTCAAGATGCTGGCCCTCGCCTTTCTGCTGATGGTGGGCTTCAGTCTTTTCTTCGAAGGACTCGAGCCACTGCACCATAGTCATATCGACAAGGCCTATATCTATTTTGCCATGGCCTTCTCCTTTGGGGTAGAGTTATTGAATATGTGGATGCGGAAGAAAAGCAAAAAACGCAACCCGGTGCAGCTACGCGAGCCAAGACAGCAACCGCCGGCCGACGACCGCGATATGGCACGATGAGTCGTAAGTTTCAAGTTCTAAGTTTTAAGT
>JAGWTK010000454.1 GCA_028876035.1 Bacteroidota bacterium | reverse complement strand
GATACGATAGATTTCGAGGATGTGGTTGATCTTATCGACCGTGAAGCCGCGGCGTTTCAGGCCAACAGAATTCACGCCCGCATAGCTCAGTGGTACGCGTCCGGCTTTGATATACGGTGGTACATCTTTACCTACCAGGGAACCACCGCTTACAAATGAGTGTTGTCCGATCTGCACAAACTGGTGTACAGCACACATGCCACCCAATATCGCCCAGTCGCCCATTACAACGTGGCCGGCCATTTGGGTATTGTTGCTCATGATGCAGTTGTTGCCTACCACACAGTCGTGGGCAATATGGCTGTAGGCCATGATCAAACAGTTCTTGCCCACTTTCGTTATCCAGCGGTCTTTGGTACCGCGGTGGATGGTCACAAACTCGCGAATGGTGGTATTGTCGCCGATTTCAACCATGGTGGATTCACCTTCAAATTTCAGATCCTGTGGATCGGCCGCGATAACAGCCCCCGGGAATATGCGGCAGTTCTTACCAATACGCGCCCCGTCCATAATCGTTACATTGCTTCCAATCCAGGTGCCTTCGCCGATCTCCACATTTTGGTGGATCACGGTAAAAGGGTCAATTTTTACATTGGTAGCCAGCTTGGCATTGGGGTGAACGTAGGTATGGGGATGAATCATTGTGTTGAGGTTCTTGAGAATCGGCTTACTGGCAGCAACAGAGTCGTTGCTCCCAACGGGGCTAAGCTGAGCACGATTTGGCTGATGACTGGATTTCAAGGAATTGATTGAATGTGAAAAAATTAAGCCCCGACTGCAAAAGTATAAAAAAGCCCGATAGCGCCTAAAACAATAATTAACGGATGTTAGTAACGTCTTTTTCCGCTATCTGTTGCTCAAGATATAACGGCTTTTTGTTTAATATTTGTTAAGCCGGTCCCGCTTAATTTTTCCTCCCGGTATACCCTTAGCCTCTTTTCACCAATTGGGCCACCAGGTCGGCTTCCGTTGCAATCTTGTTTCCAATATATACGGTGCCATGCATTTCGCAAATCCCCCTTCTTACCGGTGATATCAGCTCCATTTTGAGGATCATTGTATCGCCTGGCACCACTTTCTGCTTGAATTTGCAGTTATCGATCTTCAGAAAATACGTATCATAATCGCCCGGGGGCATGGCATTGATGCAGAGGATTCCGCCGGTTTGCGCGAGCGCTTCTACCTGTAAAACACCGGGCATTACCGGGTTGCCGGGAAAATGACCTACAAAATGATGTTCATTGAAGGTCACGTTTTTGATACCGACGATATGTTTATCCGTTAGCTCGATAATTTTATCGACCAGCAGGAAAGGGAAGCGGTGAGGTAGCTTCTTTTCAATCTGCTGCGCATTGTACAGCGGTGGCTGGTTGGGATCGTATACAGGGATGTCCTTGGTATGCTTGTTCTTTTTGATGTATTGTTTGATTTTCCGGGCAAAGTCAACGTTCGTGGAATGACCCGGGCGGTGTGCGATGATATGTCCTTTGATAGGATAACCGATCAGCGCGAGGTCACCAATTACATCCAGTAGCTTATGCCGCGCCGGTTCATTGGGATAACGCAGTTCCAGGTTATTGAGGTAGCCTTCCGACTTTACTTCAATCTTATCCCGGCCAAATGCCTTTGCCAGCCGGTCCATTTCTTCGTTGGTAACCGGTTTGTCCACCACCACAATGGCATTGTTGATATTTCCGCCTTTGATCAGGTTGTGCTCCAGCAGCAGCTCCAGTTCATGCAGGAAGCAAAAGGTCCTGCAGGGGGCTATCTCTGTTTTGAATTCGCTGAGGCTTTTCAGGCCTGCGTGCTGCGTACCCAGCACCGGGCTGTTAAAATCAATCAGTGTCGTTACTTTATAATCGATGGCCGGCATCACCGTCATCTCTACGCGCTTTACTTCGTCGTAATGGGTGATATTGGTGTCGATCGTATACCATGCTTTCGCAGCATCCTGCTCAACCACACCCGCCTCTTCAATAATCTCCACGAATGGTGCTGAACTACCATCAATGATGGGTGTCTCAGGTCCGTTGATTTCGATGAGGCAATTGTCGACGCCCATACCTACCAATGCTGCCAGCACGTGCTCTACCGTACTCACTTTTGCACCATTGTCTTCCAGCGTTGTGCCCCTCGATACATCGGTTACCAGGTCGCAATCGGCTTTTATAATGGGCTGACCGGGCATATCGATGCGCTGAAACTGGAAACCAAAACCGGGGTTAGCGGGTTTAAGGGTCATGTCAACGTTGATGCCGGTGTGCAGACCAGTGCCTGAGATACTTACTGCTGCGCCGAGTGTATGTTGCTTATCCGGATTGAAATGTGCATCCATGAATACAAAATCAGTTTTTGACGGACCGACAGTGGCGGTCCGGTGTTAACAGAAGGCGCAAAGATAGCCATTCGGGCCGCTTCTAGAACATCGGCTTCCGTTCTTTAACTAGCTTTGAATGGCTATGATTTCAGTCCGCCACGAAGTTTTTATCGAAGTTGCCAACCAATTGAGCTTTTCTGCCGCAGCAGATGTGCTGTTTATCAGTCAGCCAGCCATCAGCAAACACATCAAAGCGCTGGAGCAGCACTATAAAACGGCCCTGTTCGAAAGAAAGGGCAATTCCATTGCACTCACGGCGACAGGCCGCATCCTGCATGAGCGTTTGTTGCAGGCACGGCGCCTGCAGCAACAAATGGAATTTGAGATCAGCACGGCCGAAAGCAAGGTGCGGGCCAATGGGCAATTTAAATTTGGTGCGAGCACCACCGTGGCGCTCTATATTATTCCAAGGGTGCTCTCCGGTTTTCACCAGAAATACCCGGAACTTAAAATCAGTATGCTGAATCGCAATACGGATACGATCCTGCAGGCCCTGCTGAATGGAGATATAGACACCGGCATCGTGGAAGGCATCAAAAAAGTCAATAGCATCAACTACCAGTATTTCATGACCGATGAGGTGGTGGCCGTATGCTCATCGTCAAGTCCCATTGCACAAAGACCGGTGCTCGCGCTGGCCGATCTCAAAAAAGTACCCATCGCTCTCCGCGAACAGGGGAGTGGTACGCTTGCCGCACTCAAAGCAAATTTGCAGCAGCAGGGTGTGAAATTGTCGGAGCTGCAGGTAGGCATCCGGCTGGGCGGTACAGAGGCATTGAAAAACTTTCTGAAAGAAGATGAATGCCTGGGATTTTTGCCCAGGAGAGCCATATTGAAAGAATTACGCGATGGCGAACTCACCGCCATCAAAATTGAGCACCTGCACATCACCCGCGATTTCTATTTTATTCAGCGCAGAGGGGAAGAAAACGACGGATTGGGCCGGGCGTTTATCAGGTACGCGAAGATGAAGTATATCCGCTGAATGCGGGTGTAAAAGTTTAAGAGTTTAAAAGTTTAAGGTTCTTTCTGTGTACCCGGCCGCGTTTTTTGCAAATATGCTGATGGGGCTCTGGCAGCAACAGGCTTTTTATACTGCGTCAAAGAAAGCATAATAGTTTTAATGCAGCTCGACTGGCAATGCAGGGATGATGCGAG
>JAGWTK010000036.1 GCA_028876035.1 Bacteroidota bacterium | reverse complement strand
TTTCAACGATTGCCTGCCTTGTTTAAAAAAATCCGAGCTTGCTCTTGCTGTAAGAGATGAGCATATTCTTCGTCTGTCGATAGTGATTCAGCATCATCTTGTGGGTCTCCCGACCGAAACCTGATTTCTTATAGCCACCGAAAGGCGCGTGTGCAGGATATGCGTGGTAACAGTTCACCCAAACACGACCTGCCTGAATACCGCGTGGTACCTGGTACATTTCGTGCGCATCGCGTGTCCATACGCCAGCACCAAGTCCGTATAATGTATCGTTCGCAATGGCCAGTGCTTCTTCGGTCGTTTTGAACGTTGTAACACAGGTTACCGGTCCAAATATTTCTTCCTGGAAGATGCGCATTTTGTTATGTCCTTTGAAAATCGTTGGCTTGATATAATAGCCATGTTCCAGTCCGCTGTTCTGGTGGAAAGCTTCGCCACCGGTGAGGACTTGTGCCCCTTCCTGCTTACCGATATCGAGGTAGCTGAGGATTTTGTTGTATTGATCCTGAGAAGCCTGGGCACCCATCATTACACTGGCGGAAAGCGGGTTGCCCATTTTGATAGCCTGGGTGCGTTTAACTACGCGCTCCATAAATTTTTCGTAGATGTCTTCATGCACGAGGATGCGGCTCGGACAAGTACATACTTCACCCTGGTTGAGTGCAAACATCACTGCACCTTCAACCGCCTTATCGAAGAAGTCGTCATCTGCATCGGCAACGGATTTGAAAAATATATTCGGACTCTTTCCGCCCAATTCCATCGTAACTGGAATAAGGTTCTCAGAGGCGTATTGCATGATCAGCCGGCCAGTAGTGGTTTCACCGGTAAAGGCCACTTTGTTGATGCGTGCTGAAGTGGCGAGGGGCTTACCAGCTTCCGGACCAAACCCTGTTACGACGTTCAGTACGCCGGCGGGTAACAGGTCGCCGATCAATTCCATTAAACACATGATGGCGGTAGGTGTTTGTTCGGCCGGTTTTAAAACAACCGTGCAACCTGCGGCGAGTGCGGGTGCCATTTTCCAGGCAGCCATCAGGAGCGGAAAGTTCCAGGGGATGATTTGTCCGACTACCCCAATTGGTTCATGAAGGTTGATGCTTACGGTGGTTTCGTCATGTTCGCTGATAGAACCTTCTTCGCTGCGGATAACGCCGGCGAAGTAGCGGAAGTGGTCAATCACCAAGGGAAGGTCTGCGGCACGGGTTTCGCGGATGGCTTTTCCGTTATCGATGGTTTCTACGGTGGCGAGGTAATCGAGATTGTCTTCAATGCGTTGGGCAATTTTCAGGAGGATATTGCTCCGGTAGCTGGCGGCCGATTTGCTCCAGGTGGTGAAGGCATTTTGCGCCGCGTCGATGGCTTTTTCGATGTCTTTTGCGTTACCCCGGGCGGCCTGGGTAAAAGCTTTTCCATCGATGGGAGATATGTTGTCGAAGTATTCGCCGCTGCTGGGCGCTACCCACTGACCATTAATATAGTGGTCGTAGCGGGTTTTGAAAGACGGACGTACTGCCAGATCCGAAACGGGGGCAGCTGCGGTTGCTGTGCTCATATGCAAGGATTTAATCGTTAAGAATGCTGTAATTTTTAACTATTCCATCGCAATCCTGGTGACGATAGTATTTTAGTGTAGCACGATTGTACCTTCCGTTTTTGAATGCCCGGCGCTTGTTGTACCTTACCATAGTAAAATCGAAAGCTTGCCGGCCAAACAAACCTTACAGCGGATTGACCTCACCCATCCCAAATACCTGCAAACACTGGTAGAGAACCGGCGCATTTTCAACCTGCAGAATTGTGAGCTGAATATTTTTGAATCGTATAAGCAAGCCTGGAAAGTACCGCTCACGTTTAGCGACTTTGTTATTACCAGTATGGTGCGCGGAAAAAAAGTCATGCACCTCTTTGAAAAGCCCGGATTTGATTATTTGCCGGGTGAAACGGTGATTGTGCCCGCCAACGAAACCATGGTCATCGATTTTCCGGAAGCGGAGGCAGAAAACCCATCGCAATGCATTGCGCTGGCCGTAGACGCTTCGTATATCAAGGGCACCCTTGAATACCTGAACGAGTATTATAACAGTGATGCAACGGCTGCGCATGAATGGCGCTTGCAGTTCAATCAATATCATTTCGATAATGATACCGACGTAACTGATCTTATCAATAAACTCATTCGCGTTTGCAGCAGCCATGAGCGCAGTAAAAATATTTATGCTGATCTCAACCTGAAAGAGCTGCTGATTCGGTTGGTGCAGAGTCAGCACCTGCAGCAGGTGAGCCTTGAAGCCGCCAGTAATGGCAACCAGGCGCGGCTGCACTTTTTATTGCGCTACATACAGGATAATATCACAGAGAAGATTTTCGTTGATACGCTTTGCCGGAAGGCCTACCTCAGCCGGAACGCGTTTTTCAAATTATTTAAAGAACAGTTCGGCCTCACCCCTGTAGATTATATCAATCACGAAAGAGTGAAACTCGCCAAGCAACTGCTTTCCTCCAATAGTCAAACCATCACCCAGGTGGCCCTGCAATGCGGTTTCGCCGATGTTAATTATTTTGTCCGCATCTTCAAAAAAGTAGAAGGAATTACGCCGGGGAATTACCAGCGGTGCATCCGGGAGAACTAGTCGTTAGTCGGTAGTCCGTAGTCTTTAGTCGGTAGTCCGTAGTCTTTAGTCGGCAGTCTGCTACAATGTACCAAGCCGATCCTCGCGGTTGGGAAGCCGTTGCTTATATTTAAAGACAGTGCTAATTCCCGTGTCGCGTTGGGCAAAAGCTAACTGCTAATAGCCAACCGCCTCGCCCTGCGGAGAATTGATCACCAACGCCAGTCTGCACAGTCTCTGTACTAGGTACTCTGTACCTAATTTATCACATTCATCACATTTATCACATTAGCACATTATTCTTACAATATTTTACGCCCCCGCCCGTCTACCCCTTTGTACATGGAGACGAGCGCAACGATAACGGCAAACATGAGTGCATCGGAAAAAAGCAATATCACCCGGGTCATCAACGAGTACAGCAGGCGCCTGCGTGGCTTTATCCGGAAACGGGTGAGCAATGAGGAAGATGCGGAAGATATTTTGCAGGATGTATTCTACCAGTTTATTGGCAATACACAACCGATAGAGCAGGTAACTGCCTGGTTGTTTACGGTCGCGCGCAATAAGATCACCGACCGTAAACGGAAGAAAAAGCCTGATCTGCTGGAAGACCTGGGCGTTCAGGGGGATGATGACCTGGTGTTCGACTGGACGGATATCTTTTTTGACGAGAGTGAAAACCCGGAAACCAGTTATCTCCGCAACCTGTTCTGGGAAACATTGAACAAGGCACTCGACGAGTTACCGGCCGAACAGCGCGAAGTGTTTGTGCTCAATGAAATCGAAGGCATTCCCTTTAAAACCATTGCTGCAGAAAAAAATGTCGCGTTGACTACGCTGCTCTCGCGCAAGCGTTATGCGGTGCTGCACCTGCGTGAACGGCTCCGTGTATTGAAAGATGAATTATTAAATTATTAAAACATACAATCGTATGAAAAGAGGTCCGTGGATTTTTAAAAAAGTGCTGATGGTACTGTTGTTTGGTACCGCTGCCATCTTCCTGTTTGGATTTATTGTAATGAATTTATGGAACGCGATACTGCCGGCGGTACTCCATGTAGGTGTGATTAGTTTCTGGCAGGCGCTGGGTATTCTCATCCTGTGTAAAATATTGTTCGGTGGTTTCCATGGCGGTCGTGGCCGCGGTCCACGTGGTTGGGGCGATAAAATGAGGGGAAATATGCGTGAAAAATGGATGAATATGACCGACCAGGAACGCGAACAGTTCAGGCAACAATGGAAGAACCGCTGTGCCGGATGGAGGAGACCATCTTCTGAAAGCGTATCGTCCGCGGGAGAGGGTAGTTCAAACGAGTGAGGATTTGGTGACTAAGAAGTTTAAAAGTTTAAGGGTTTAAGGATTTAAAAGTTCTTTCTGTGCGGCAGCGTTTCCGATAAAATACTGGTTGAAATGTTGGCTATTTGAAGCGCGGCTTGGGTTCCGGTGCCGCCCATAAAAGTATTTCGCAGTCTGGAAGGTATGTTGCAGGTAAGAACCCTTAAACCCTTAAACCCTTAAACGTGATACCTGCGTCTTGAAAGCTATCCCCCATTTTACTTCAAAACAATGTTCGGAGATATGACAATTCTCGTATTCAAAACCAACCTGCGAACACGAACAATGGTTCAACAAATATCACCCGAACTGAACCAGGTGCAGGGCATCCTTCGATGGAATGTGGATTTGCAGGATATCGACAACGTATTGCGCGTGGAAGGGGAGGGGATTACGGTGAATGGAATTGTGAACAGGTTGGTGGAGGCGGGGTACCGTTGCGAGGAGCTGCCAGATTGAGATAGCGAAGGAGTTTAAGTGTTTAAAAGTTTAAGAGTCCTTCAAGTGCAGCATCTTACTGTGCCACAGCGTTGCGTATTGTTTCAACGGTCCATGCCGATATTCTCAAGGGTCTGGCGAATCAAGCGGAGGTTGAAGTTGTGAATATAGGAGTACGTTACACTGAAAGAACTTTTAAACCCTTAAACTTTTAAACTCGCTAGCCTACTTAAGATAACCGTGCACATATTTCAAAAACCGACACTTACTTATTGAGCCGCTCCGCCATCTCAATCGAGTGCTGCAGCGAATTGGTATCATGCCAGTCGCTGTGGGTAACAATAATAAAGTTCGGGTGCGGATACTTTGCTTTTAATTTTTTTAAGGTAGATGCGTAAGCGGCCGTATTGCCGTCGCCGAGGAAACCCAGGGTTTTCGCTTCTGCGCCTTTCACCAGGCATCCCGCATACAGGATCTTTTCTTTCGGAAACCAGAGCACAATATTGTCTTTCGTATGTCCTTCACCGGGATAAAAGGTTTCAAATGTGTAGCTGCTTGTGTGGAAGACGGTGTCTTTTGTCAACAGGTATTCTGCCCTGGGTTGGTGATTTGCTTTGCTAAGTTCGTCCGTAAGCACGGTGGTATAGGTCTTGATGCCTTTGCGTCGATAGTATTCCAGTCCGGCCGTTTTATCGGCGTGCCAGTGCGTAGCAATACACAGAATCACGGGCTGGTGATGCTTTTGTTCGATGCTGTCCAGCAAGGGCTGAAACTGGGTACTGTCCCAGGGCGTGTCAAACAATACCACGCCACGCTTCGTCACCAGGTACATACCGTTTGCCGGCACCGGTGATCCCTGGTACAGGTTATAGGTTGTGTAGATGTAGTAGTTGCCTGTAAGCGGTACAATGCTAAGTTTCTCCTGCGCGCTAGCGCGCGTGAAGCTCATGAAGAAAACCATTGATAGTAAGAATGTACGCATCATTTATAAAAGCTACTGGCTGCCAGCTGCCAGCTACTGGCAGATTAGCGTTGCCTCATGGTTAGTTTTTTGTATTTAGGTTTTGGATGCTTCGCCCAAGCATGCTGCATTCCCGCGAATTCTACAACACGCATACGTTTATCGCACATGGGTATCCCGGTACTAAGTATTCTGTACTATTAGCCAAACGTTTGCCGCACATGGGTATCTATGTACTTTGTACTTTAAACTCCTACGGGTCCTGCGAAAGCAAACGTTTGTCGCACAGGGGTATCTATGTACTTTGTACTTGATACTTTATACTCCTACGGGTCCTGCGAAAGCAAACGTTTGCCGCACATGGGTATCTATATACTTTGTACTTGGTACTTTATACTCCTACGGGTCCTGCGAAAGCAAACGTTTGCCGCACATGGGTATCTATGTACTTTGTACTTGGTACTTTATACTCTTTCGGGTCCTGCGAAAGAAGACGTTTCTCACACATGGGTATCTATGTACTTTGTACTTGGTACTTTATACTCCTACGGGTCCTGCGAAAGCAAACGTTTGCCGCACATGGTTATCTATGTACTTTGTACTTGGTACTCAGTACCCTTTCTACGCAACGATGTTTTTCGTATTGCTGCTATCATCGGCAGTTTGGACAACCTTCGGTACCTCCACCACGCCTTTATTCAACGCTTCTGTTCTTCCCAATTCACTGATCAACTCGGCTACGAGCGCTGTCCAGCCGGTTTGGTGGCTTGCACCGAGGCCTTTTCCGGAGTCGCCATGAAAGTATTCGTAAAATAATACAAGGTGTTCGTTGCCTGGTTGCTGGTAAAACCAGTTGTATTCGCCATAGAGTCGTCTTTTACCTTCCGCATCGCGTTCAAAAAGGCTGATAACCCGGCGTGTCAATTCATCGGCTACGGCAACAAGGGTTAGTTTTTTACCGGAACCGGTTGGATATTCCACGGTGAGACTATCACCATAAAACTCGCCGTATTTGCGGATCGACTGGATAATGATAAAATTAATCGGTATCCACACCGGGCCTCTCCAGTTACTATTGCCCCCAAACATATCTGAAGTGGAGTCACCTGGATCATAGTGGATGCTGTAAACAATACCATCTACCGTTACCGAGTAGGGATGTTCTTCGTGGTATTTGGACAAGGCGCGAATCCCGCCGTCGGACAAAAAGCCTTTTTCGTCGAGCAGCCGCACCAGCAGCGCTTCGAGCCTGTCTTTGGGAACCAGTGACAGCAGCAATTCCTGGTCGAATCCGCGTTCTTCGTTGGGCCAGAATTTTTTGTTTCGTTTCCGGTATTGTTCAAACCAGGTAATCCGTTTCTTGAAATCCTGGAGTTTATCAAGTACCCTTCGATTAATCGTAGAAACGGCATAGAGGGAGGTGAGGCCTACGATGGATTGGATGCGTAACGGTAATGGGTCAGCGCCGCTCACACAAAGCACATCGTAGAAGAATTTGTCTTCATCGTTCCAGAGTCCGTGTTCATTCAGTGCTTCTGCCACCAATACAAAATGTTCAAAAAATTTGGTAGCGGTATCTTCAAAGGCTTCATCGTGCATGGCAATTTCCAGCGCGATGTCCATCATGTCGAGTGCATACGTGCCCATCCAGCTGGTACCATCGGCCTGTTCCAGTTGTATCTCTCCCGAAAAATGAAAGCTGCGGTTGAACACCCCGATATTATCCAAACCGAGGAATCCGCCTTCAAAGATATTGTTGCCGTTTACGTCTTTTCGGTTTATCCACCAGGTGAAATTGATGAGCAGCTTTTGAAAAACTTTTTTCAGGAATACAATATCACCGATGCCTCCTTTTTGTTGCTTTTCGATATTGTAGATCTGCATCGCGGCCCAGGCTTGCACGGGCGGATTTACATCACTGAAGTTCCATTCGTACGCCGGCAGTTGTCCGTCGGGTTTCATATACCATTCCCGCATCATGAGCAACATCTGGTGCTTGGCAAAGGTGGGATCGGCTACCGCCATCGAGATACATTGAAAGGCGAGGTCCCAGGCTGCATACCATGGGTATTCCCATTTATCCGGCATCGAAATGATGTCCTGGTTCTTGAGGTGCTTCCAATCATTATTACGGCCGGTTGCCTTACCCACGCTTGTTGGTGTAATACCATCGTCCGTTGTCAGCCACCTTTCAACGTCGTAATGATAATATTGCTTGCTCCAGAGCAACCCCGCCAATGCCTGGCGCTGGATATTCGCAAAGTCTTCACTGGCGCCTTTCGGTAGAATCGCTGCGTAATAATCATTCGCCTCCTCTTTGCGGGTGCTGAAGATTTTTTCAAATCCGCTCAGAAAAGCATTGTCCATATCGCGGTTGCTGAGGCGGCAATAAATGGTTTTTGTTTTTTTGGCAGGGATACGCAGTTTATAGACCGGTGAAAATTTTGTCCCCGATTTCTGGTTCCGCAGTGCTTCGAGGTTATCGCCCTTGACAATGGCATCGTGGAAAGCATCTTTTACAAAAATGCTTTCGTTGGGTTTGCCTGTTACCTTCTGTGTATTTGTTTCATTTTCTGTAAACAACCGGTCGTTGGCAGGCTGGTAGTAAAAGAAATAGTTTTCCAGCCGCTCGTGCGTAGCTTTCACCGCGTTCTTTCCGCTCACGGTGATGGCCGGTTTTTTATCCAGACCGCCATAGCTCCAGCGGTTATAAAACCAGAGTGTAGGCAATACCGTTATTTCGGCCGGTTGTGTGTAACGGTTGGTTACATCAATTTTTATGAAGATGTCCTGTACGCCCTGTTTGGCATAAGTCACCTGTACATCGAAGTATTGGTTATTGTCGAACACACCGGTGTCAAGTATTTCATATTCGGGTTCTAGCCGGCTGCGTTTGCGGTTTTCCTCGCGCAGCTTATCGTAGGGAAATTCCTGCTGCGGGTACTTGTAGAGGAATTCCATATAAGAATGGGTTGGGATGTTATCGAGGTAATAATATAATTCTTTAACATCTTCTCCATGATTTCCCTGGCTATTGCCCAGTCCGAATAAGCGCTCTTTTAGTATGCTGTCTTTTCCGTTCCAGAGTGCTATCGAAAAGCATAGGTTTTGAAAGAGGTCGGAGATACCGCCGAGTCCGTCTTCTCCCCAGCGATATACGCGGCTATGTGCATGATCAAATGGAAAATAATGCCATGCGTCGCCGTTTGAGCTATAATCTTCCCGTACGGTGCCCCATTGCCGGTCGCTGAGGTAGGGTCCCCATTGTACAAGGGGAACTTCACGGGTGGCGTTCACCGCAAGGCGCTGGTGTTCTGCTGTCATGTGCTGTATTTAGTTGATAAGCCCGGCTGTCATGTACTGGATGCAGCGAGGCTGCAACACCAACATGCGGTTGCATGTGTGCGTTACTTGATGCGAAATTAAAAAAATATGCAGCAATGGTTTGTTATTGATACTTCTTCACCAAATCTGCAAGAATTTTCAGATCTGATGATTTTATTTCATTTGAAGAATCGGCGGGTACAAAATGTAGTTTATACGAATAGACCGCAGCTGCGCTGTCATTGATATTATACCCCACGATCCGCAGGGCCAGCATTGGGTTGAATGTTGAAGGCACTACGGTATGTGTGGTATCATACCAACAACCGAAACCAGAAGCAGCCAGCAGCTGCCAGGGAAAATGCCGGTTTGGATCAACCTTTCTTCCGGGCGCAATGTCGGCGTGACCAATAAAATTGGTCGTTGGAATACTATATTGTTTTTTCAGGTTGGCAAGCACCCGCAGCAAACTGCTTATCTGTGCAGTGGTGAATTCTTCGTACCCGTTATTGTCAATTTCGATGCCAATGCTGTTGCTGTTGATATCTGTACTGTTGCCCCACCTGGCCACGCCACCGTGCCAGGCCCGCAGGTAATCGTTCAGCATATGATGTACCGTACCATCCTTGCAAATGACATAATGTGCACTTACCTGTGTTTGTGCGGTGGTAAATGTCTTCAGGGTTTGTTCACAGCTGTTTTGCGCGGTGTGATGGATAATGACAAAATTTGGTTTGCGAAGATTGAAGTTGGTGGTGGCAACTTCATAAGCCGGCGCCTGGATGGAATCGAGCGCAGGATATTCGCGCAATGGCCTTGTGAGATCTTTTGCCTGGCGACGATAAATTTTATTGCTCGCTTTGTACGGATTGCTGCTACAGGCAGCCACTATCAATACCATTGAAAGAATTGACCAGCCGATCCCCCTTTGTTGCATGTTGGCCATGCTTGACATGTCGATTATTTCCTGTAAATATAACCAATGGCCAGCCAAAGGTTAACAACCGCTTTGATAGTGCTTGCGTATCTTTAGTAAAACATCCTTCATGAAAAAGATATTCCTTTTGCTGTTAATGGCTACGGTAAGTGTGGTAGCTTTTTCGCAGGCACCCGCGGCAGATAGTTCGAAAGTAAAAAGGCAAAAGCAAAATGGGGCAGCCTGGGCTTGTCCCACCTGTTATAAAATAACCAAAGAAGGTGGTAGCTGCGAGCAGGATAAATCAGCCAAAGTGCAACTCGGTGCCTATTATTGCCAGCATTGCATGAAAGCTACTGGCGCACAACCGGGTCAATGCCCCATGTGTAAGGGGGCGACTACGCAAATGACGCGCAGGTTTTGTGCGCAGCACCGGAATGTGAAGAAGATCGCATAAGAACCTATCAATGGTGATGATCACCCGTCTGCCCGGACGGGTTTTTTTATTGGACTTCTGTTCCCAGTCTTGGAAAATTTTCCGGCAGAGGGAGAAATTATTGCAATTTCGGATTGCAAATTCCTGCTTTTCAGCGCATTGCCTTTTGGTACCGCTATTGAATCATTTGGTACGGATTAGCAAACTGTACCTTATGAAAAAGATTTCTACCCTTGTTGTTCTTGTGATAGTATTTGCGGGTTCTGCCTTGCAGTCAGTTGCCCAGTGTTCCCCCCAGGGCAATCAAACCAGCTATGGTAATAATAATGTATGGATAGCTTATAACTACCAGGGAAAAAACTTCGATACCTATAAAGGGTATACCAACGAAGGCAATAGCAGCAATCCCAATTTCGACGAAAACTTTGGTGGCAGCCAGGTGAACTTCAATACCAATGGTTGCAGCGTGTATACCGAACAGTTCAGTGTTCGTTACAAACTCAGTAAAAATTTCAGTTCCGGCAGTTACACATTTACTGTTGGCGGTGATGATGGTTACCGCCTTAGCCTGGATGGCGGTGCTACCTGGGTAATCAACAACTGGACGGATCATGGTTACACTTCTTCCAGTTATACTACTACCCTGAACGGTAATACCAACATGGTAATTGAGTTCTACGAAAACGGCGGTGATAACCGTATCAGTTTTTCTTTGGTTGCCAATTGTACCGGCGATGGCGATCCTTCGGTGTACGGTACCAATAACAAATGGATGGGATACCTCTACCAGGGAATGAACTTCGATACTTACAAGGGATGGGTAAGAAAAGGAGGCGACAGTGCTGCGTTTGACGATAATTTCGGTAATGTCAACGGTGCTACTACTTATTATACCAGCAACTGTTCCGTACAAACAGAATACTTCAGCGCCCGTTACCGCCTCACTAAAAACTTTAAAGCGGGTACCTATATGTTTACAGTGGGTGGTGATGATGGTTTCCGCCTCAGTCTCGATGGCGGCGCCACCTGGGTTATCAACAGATGGAATTTGCAGTCTTATACGACCAGCACCTATACAGCCACGCTGAACGGCAGCTACAACCTGGTACTTGAGTATTACCAGAATGCTGGCCTGGCACGTCTCAGCGTCAATATCAGCACCCTCTCTGTATTACCTGTTAAACTTAATTCATTCGAGGCAAGTGCTATTGCTGCCGGTAAGGCACAGCTGGCATGGACGGCTTCCGATGTACAGGATTTCAAAAACTTTGAGATTCAGCGCAGCGCAGACGGCAAGAGCTTTTCTACTATTGGTAAAAGGGTGGCTGCTGCCGGATCCGCTAACCAGGCTTTCACCTTTATCGATGACCATGCGCTGCCGGTAAACTACTATCGCCTGGCGATGGTTGACTACGACGGAAGCATCGATTATTCTGCTGTTAAAATGGTAACCATTGCCGGAAAAGGTGAAACACGGGTTTATCCAACAATCGCTGACAATAAAAATATTTATGTGGAAACCGGTACTGCACTTACTCATGCAAAGCTCGTTGTATTCGATTTGAATGGCCGTAAACTCCAGGAGCAAAACCTGGGTGCCAGCCAAACAGTACAGCCTGTACAACTCAACAATAACATCCAGCGAGGCTCTTATATCGTTGGTATTATGGATAACAATAGTTTGATGTTTAAGCAGACGATCATTGTTCGATAGAAAGGTTTTTTTCGTACAGTTTGAGGACCCCTAATCCCAGGGCCATGCTCCGCAAGAGCTGGCCCTTTTTCTTTGTGCCCTGTTTATTCCCTGGTAGCTTTGGGCCATGACAGACGTACACGATCGGGCAACGCGGAGCTATAATATGAGCCGCATTCGGGGCACACACACCAAACCTGAATTGCTGGTACGTTCGCATCTTCACCGGGCTGGTTTTCGGTTTACACTGCATAGCCGCAAATTGCCGGGTAAGCCGGATATCGTATTGCCGAAATACAAGACGGTGATTTTTGTACAGGGGTGTTTCTGGCATGGACATACAGGCTGCCGCTACTTTGTAGTGCCCAAAACCCGCACGCAATGGTGGGTGGATAAAATCAGCCACAACCAATCGAACGATTTAAAAGCCGCAAAACAACTTCGCACACTGGGCTGGCGTGTGCTGTTCTTGTGGGAATGCCGCCTGAAGCCACCAAAAAGAATGGCAACCCTGCAAAAACTGGTAACGACACTGCGCAATTCTTGAACTAACAGTGAAGCTTATCCCATAATTCTTTCCCATAATGGTAATGAAATTTCCGGCGGCGGGACAAAATCCGTATAAATACTGCATTGTTAAAGCTGGATTTTACTGGCATACCATTTGTTCTCTCCTACTCGGTTTTTCATAGGATATTGGATTATAAACGGGACTGGATCTCTATCCTCGGTCCCTTTTTTTTTGCCTTCGGCGCTGCTAGCTTCTGGCTACTGGCTTCTGGCCTGGTTCACACCATCCTCCTGCCTCACTTACTCAAAAGAAGTCTTCCATTTTACCTGATTTACTAGTAGCTGGCAGCCAGCAGCTAAAACGCTAACTTTGTCCGCTAATGAAACAATCTTTGATAAAGGGATGCATGTTTGTTGGAGTACTCCTGCTGGCATATAACGGTTATGCTCAACAGCAAAATGCGTCCGGGAAGAAAGGACAGGTGTTGGGGAAAGTATTGGACGCAGCCAGCAAATCTCCGGTAGAGTATGCGAGTGTCGCCATCTATCCCTCAACCAGCAATAAACCGGTAAATGGTGCCACCACCGACGCGAAAGGATTGTTTTCGATCAACGGATTGGATACCGGCAGTTACAAAATCATCATCGATTTTATCGGATACGAAAGCGATACACTGCGTATCCAATTGACGGCTACGCGCATTAGCGAGAAACTGCCCGATCTTTTGCTTGTAAAGAAGTCAAAAACATTACAAGATGTGGTCGTAGTCGCTCAAAAGCCGCTGGTTGAAAATAAGATCGACAAGATGGTGTACAATGCCGAGCGGGACGTGACCGCGCAAGGTGGGGTCGCTACTGATTTGTTGAAAAAAATCCCCCAGGTGTCTGTTGATGTTGATGGGAATGTGGAATTACAGGGAAACAGCAATATTCGTTTCCTGATCAATGGAAAGCCCTCCAGCATTTTTGGCAATTCTTTGGCCGAAGCCCTGCAGGCAATTCCCGCCAGTCAAATCAAGAGCATTGAAGTCATTACCAGTCCGGGTGCGAAATACGATGCAGAAGGAACCGGGGGTATCATCAATATCATTTTAAAAGAAAGCCGGATACGCGGTATCAGTGGCAATATCAACCTGGCAGCGGGCAGTCGCCTCGAAAACGGGTCGATTAATCTCCATGCCAGGCGAGGTGCCTTGAGTGTGAACGGGTATTTCAGTGGAAATGGGCAGTTGAAATCTACTACTTTGAAAAGTTTGCACCGGGTTTCCTACGATACCACTGCAAAAACCCAAACCGATTTGCTGCAGGATGGCAACAGCGTATTCACCCGGCAGGGCTACAATGCAGGCCTGGGTATGGAATGGGAGATCAATAAAAAGAATACCCTCTCGGCCAACTTCGGCTATGATCATTTCGGCAATAAGGGTGCGGGTGAAAATCACCAGCTGTTGTCGGTAGCCGACGCGGCCAATCCCGGTAACGTGCTGAGCAGTTTGCCTTCACTGTTTATACCCGATAATCATTTCAATGTTCAATCCTACGACTACAGCGCGAATTACCGGAAAACATTTGCCAGGGAGGAACAGGAATTAACCGCGCAATTCAACAGTAGCTTCGGTCATTCTTCCCAGCGGTACCTGCAGCAGCAGTTCAACGCATCGGGCGATAGTTTGTTCAGTGCTTTGCAAAGCAGTAATCCCGGGAAAGACTACGGCGGTGAACTGGTCGTAGATTATGTACAGCCATTGGGGACTGGCGTAAAACTGGAAACGGGTGCGAAAGCAGGCATGCGCGATATCCAAAGCGCTTCCGATGTATTTTCCCTGTCGCACGGCAGTATTTATAATTACGACAGTGCGCAATCGAATGCGCTTCACTACCGGCGACAGGTATACGCCGTATATGCTTCCTTGAATTTTCCGGTTGGCAAATGGCTGGAAGCAAAAACGGGATTACGGTATGAACGTACCGAAACGCAGGCTGATTTCTCAAAGGCTGCCAACGTACGCATCCCCGGTTACAACACGCTGGCGCCATCGATTATGCTGGCGCATCATATCAACGATCAGCAAACAGTAAGACTAAGCTATACGCGGAGAATACATCGGCCCGGTTACCAGTTCCTGAATCCCTTTGTAAATGCCTTGGACCCGAAGAATATCAGCAGGGGTAATCCTGATCTGCAGCCCGAGCTGGGTAATAATGCCGAACTGGGGTATAGCCGGAGTTTTGAAAAAGGCGGGTCACTCAATATCAACCTGTTCTACCGCGGCTCGCAGGGCGATATACAACCTTATATCGTGTATTATCCGCAGTTTAAAGTGGGTGACTCTTTGTATAGTAATGTTTCCGTGAGCACGTTTGAGAATATTGGCGTGGAGCATATGTTTGGCCTCAGCCTGTATGGATCGTTGCCGGTGGGCGACAAGTTTACGGTACGCAGTAATTTTTCGTTGTTTGATAAATACATCCTCAATCGTTTTACAGATAACAGCAGCATTAATAGTTTGAACTACCGCGTTAACCTGAATGCGAGCTACCAGGCCAGCAAAACATTGGTGGCTGAATTCTTTGGCAATTTCAATTCGCCGCGGAACGAAGTGCAGGGGCGCTATCCATCCTTTACATCGTATAACCTGGCCCTGCGCAAACAGCTCTGGAACAAAAAAGGCAGCATCGGTTTTACGACCACCAATCCATTCAATAAATATGTCCGCCAGGAAACCGAAGTCACCGGTCAGCAATTTGTGCTGAACAGTCTGCGCCAGATGCCATTTCGGTCGTTTGGCATCAGCTTTATGTACAAGTTTGGTAAACTGGAGTTCAAGAAAGAAAATGAGGATGGCGGGAGCCACCAGGGGCCGGAGACCAATTAAGTTTAAAAGTTTAAGGGTTTAAGAGTTTAAAAGTTCGTTATGCGGAGGGCGTGACCTTTTGCGGTCTTGCATTGTCTTTAACAGCTTTATATGCTTCAGCACGAATTGCAGCGTTTTTCCCGCGTATGCGGCAACAATCAAAACTTCCCAACGTCATTCGCGTCCCGATGCGTTGAGACAAAAATTTTTTAAAAAACTAAATACAAGACGCGTTGAACTTGAACTGCTCATGCACAGATTGTTTTCAGACCATGTTTAGGGGGATGCACCCGCAGGACTTTTAAACACTTCAACTTTTAAACCTTTAAACCTTCTTATAGTGAAACACCGTCGTACTCGACGACATAAACATATACAACTGGAATCCCAGTATTTCAAACTCTTTCCCTTTTATTTTCCAGGTGAAGCTGTTGATTAACCAGGCCGGGGTGTCGCCAGCTCCAAAGAAGATGCTCAGCTGATCGTCTTTGAATGCATAGCGGTATTCGGTGTACGAAGACAAGGCAGGATTGAAACTATTGTTTAAACGAAGGATGTTTTGTCCGTTTACCCGAAGGAAGGTCAACGTATCGCCGGGTGATACCTGGTTGACCCAGGTTCCGTAAAGGGCCGCTTCCCCGCTGGGGTAGGACTTGGAGCAGCTGGCTAGGGTCAACAGCCCGAGGAGTGATATGAATAAAAAGCGGGGCATGCTTGTGACGTGATGACAACTGTTTCAGCAAGTTCGTTGCTTCAAGTTATTGGGTATACAAAAACCTGCCAACGCTTTGAACCCTCCCAGGAACGTAAAAGAAAAAAAAATTTGCGTAGCCAAATAACTACACATATATTTGTAGTCAAATAGCTACACAATGAATTTGCGAAGAGACGTTTTCCAGGCTATTGCCGACCCCACCCGGCGTTCGATCCTGCTGCTGGTGGCCACACATTCAATGACTGCCGGCGCTATTGCTGCCAACTTCGATACCGC
This sequence comes from Bacteroidota bacterium, assembly GCA_028876035.1. Classification (GTDB taxonomy): domain Bacteria; phylum Bacteroidota; class Bacteroidia; order Chitinophagales; family Chitinophagaceae; genus JACMLD01. Next base: position 957 of record JAGWTK010000036.1, on the reverse strand, counting down.
CAGGCCAACGGTTTCCAAACACCTTCAAATACTCACCGAATGCGAATTGCTCAAACAGGAGCAAAGCGGACGGGAGGTTTATTATCATATCAACGCAAAAAAAATGAAAGAGGTGGCCGACTTTATCGAACCATTCCGGAAAATATGGGATGATCGATTCAACAAACTCGAAGCGATCATGAAAAATTACAAACCAAAAAAATAAGGAACATGGAATACAAAACGCAGGTGAGGGCAGGCGAGGGGCAACAGGACATCCTCATCACCCGGGTGTTTGAATTGCCGGTGGAACTATTGTTCAAAGCACATACAGAAGCCGATATCGTAGCGCAGTGGATGAATACAAAAGTGTTGCAACTGGAAAACAAACGGCATGGCAGCTGGCAATACGAAACCAGCGATCCACAGGGCAATGTGGTATTCCGGGCCAATGGCGTATTTCATGAATTTGAACCACCTGCCAAAATCACGCGCACTTTTGAAATGGAGAATACACCTTTCCCGGTGCAGCTGGAATTTCTAACATTCACCGCCCTTACCGATGAAACCAGTCAGCTTGATATGCAAATTATCTTTAAGTCGGCCGCATTCCGTGATCAAATGCTGAAAATGCCTTTTGCCTACGGACTCAATATGGCGCACAATAAACTGGAAGCATTGCTCCGCAAAAACTAGTCGTATGAAAAAATCATCGCTAATCATTTATTGGATTGCTACAGGCTGGTTAGCCCTGGGAATGTTTTCGACCGGACTGGTTCAACTACTGCGTCAGCAAAAAGAAGTAGAGAAAATCACCCGACTGGGATACCCGCTTTATTTTATCAGTCTGCTTGCGGTTTGGAAACTATTGGGCGTGCTGGCAGTTTTGTTACCGGGATTGCCGCGGTTGAAAGAATGGGCTTATGCTGGTTTCTTCTTTGCCATGAGCGGCGCGGCTATCTCCCACATTGTAGTGGG
>JAGWTK010000453.1 GCA_028876035.1 Bacteroidota bacterium | reverse complement strand
GATAGTAGAACAGGAAGCCGATTGCTGAATAAAGCCCCGGTAGTTCAGGCACCAGTCGCCTGCAGTGAACATCCCTGTAATGTTTTCGTCGATATCGATATAATCAAATTCGTAGGCCGAACCATCGATGATATAGAGTGCTTCAGTGCAAACTGCGCCTAAGTTGATGAGTACATCGTTTTTCCGGAAATGTTTTTTTACCACTGCCTTTTTAAAAACTGCTTTTTCTTCCGGCATAAACTGGCCGACGCTGTCCAGCACAAGATCTGTTTCGTTCATGTAGTTATTCCGGTTAACATCCTGAAATCGTTTGTATCGCAACAAAAGTACTGAACAATGTTTTGACGCATTACAATGATCGTTCATCTACTGATAATTCAGTATTGTTTGTACTTCGACGGAATACGAGTTTTGTGCCCGAAATTTTTTACAATGAAGTTAGTTTGGTCTTGTGTATTGGTATTGCTGTTCGTCGCCGGTTCCTGCAGAAAGTCGGGCGAAACAAAAAGCAACTCGTTCGAATGGTCAACGGATAGTTTAAAAACCTTGCAGACAGACCTGCCGCCTGATACGTACAATGATCTTATTTTTCTCAACGCACTGACTGGATTTGCGGTGAGTACGGGTGGTAAGATTGTGCAAACGACAGATGGAGGTATTCACTGGACTACAAGGACAGAAGTTTCCTTTTACCTGAACAGGTTGCAGTTTACCGATGGTCAAACAGGTTATGCCACTGGTGGCGACGAATCCGGCACCTACCTGTTGAAGACCTTGGATGGCGGTATTCACTGGCAAACAACGCTGCTGACGACGCCCGGGACGGGTTGGCCCGGAGGCATGTTCTTCGTTGGTTCCACCAGGGGCTTTATTACAGGCAATGGTTATTTCAGGCAAACAAAGGATGGGGGAAAAACATGGTCGGATGTGACAGTACCTGTGAAGAACGGCCTGGGCGATATCTCGTTCCGGTCGGACAGAGAAGGCTATGTTTTGGGAGAAGGCGGGAAGTATTACCAGACCACAGACGGCGGCAATACCTGGGTGTTGCGTACCGCTGTGGTCAACTTTCCGTTAAAAAGAATTGTCTTTACGCCCGCGCGCTCTTATGCAATGGCAGATACCAAATTGGTAGACCTTGAATCAGGAGTCATCGTAAGTCCCGCGCTGTTACGCGATGGAACAAGAAAGCTGCTTTTTATTAATGAGAAAAATAGTGTTGGGATCGGGCAGCATTATGAAAATGGCTTTTTCCCTTATGGGGATATATCTCTTACAAACAATGCCTGGCAAATGAGTACTACCAGATCCTACAGTCCTGTTTCCGGCGCAATTGACTTTACTGCTGTTGCCATTAGAACAGCCGGTAAAGTCCTGGTTATCGGCCGGTCCGTTGTAAATAGTACTGTTATTGAACTAACGTATAAGCATCCGTAAAATAAAAATCAACATAATGAGACTGTATCTCGCTTTATCATTGGTAATCGTCGGTTTGCAAAGCTATGCACAAAATTTACTGGTGCCGGGTGGCCCTGGTGTAGAAAAGAAATGGCTTAAGACGAATACCTGTGAAATGAAAATGTATGCGTTGAATGACGGGAAAGAACAGGAGCTGGGCATATTGACGACCAAAACCCTGCTTGGCAATGAATACCTGATTGTAGTCAATGAAGTGAAAATAAATGGCGTGAACGCAGCATGGGTAGATACATCCATTGCCCGTCTTGCAGGCATAGCCCCTGTTCGCCATTCCTCCCACAATATGCAGCGTGATATCGAGTTGAAATTTGGTGAATCGGTGACGGGCTATTGCCTCGATAAACAGCAAAAGAAAAATACTGCGATCAATGATATGCCGAAAGGAAAGTATTTCGACAGCAATATTTATCCTGTATTGCTGAGTTGTTTGCCGCTGACCGATGGTTATACGACAGATATCGCCATCTATGATTATTCTCCGGATGCCAACAGTGGTGTGATGAAGGCTACCGTAAAAGAAGTAAGCAGTACGATCTATCAAACACAGAAAAGCGGGTCCCGTACTGTATGGGTCGTGAAGGTGTCAGATCAGATCGGCAACGGGCGAAACGGTGTGATGACCTATTACTTCGATAAAGAAGACAGGCGTTTATGGAAGCAGGAGATGAATGCGGGGGGAAGGAGTCTGTTGGCAAAGCGGATCGAATAACCACTTGTTGCGATTGAATCAATATGATTATGGTACAAATGAGAAACAATCAGCAACCAGGGCGAAACTTCATTGTATGCTTGCTTTTGTTGTTGATGGCCCTCCCGGCCGGCGCACAGATGTATTTTGGCGTAAAGATGGAAGGCAGATTGTCGGTGGCTGATCTGGAATTGATGTACGGAGAATACAATACAACCAACAGAGTAAGGGGCGACGTTACGATAAAACCCGGGTGGTCACCTTCTGTTTTTATGGATATTGTTTTCCGTCATGGGCTCTATATTAGCCCGGAATTGGGGTGGACTACTATCCGGTCGGAATACAATGTCAACAATATACATGATGTGAGCACGAAGGAAGCGTTTTTTGCACGCTGTATGGTTAAGAAATCGCTGGGGCATGGTCCGGTGAGTGCCCTGGCAGGTGTTTCACTTGTTTTTAATGCAATGACAACGCAGATTACGCCTGAATATAAATTGGGGAAACAGGAGAATGTGCTAGGCGAACTGACTGCGGGGGTGCAGGTAACCTTAGCTGACTTCCAGATAAGTGCCCGCGTATCGAAAGTCATTCTTCCGCTGGCAAAAACTATCTACAGTCCTCAAAACAGTCAGAACAAGTTTATTGAGCAGTCGGGGACGGCAGGCTATGTGGCGCTGGGGATTGGCTGGCGTTTCCCAATTAAACACAAAGATTGATCGTATTGCTGGCAACGGTTCCGCACCTGGGATAGATATTGACTTGCCGGACATTACTATTTTTTTCCGGACACGGTTCACCAGGGTCTGATACCTATGAAGAACAGTATCAGGTATGTAGTAGCTGGTGCCTGGACCACCCGGCGAGACTGACCCATATCTCACATCAAAATATCTTAAATCTTATATGTCCCCCATTCACTGGGCTCAAACAAACTTCAGGACGCTGAACAGCCGGCCAACCAAATCAAGAAATCCAGAAATCCATTAATCAAATCAGCGATGACCACATCCGCCATCAGCGATTTCTTGAAGGTATATGGTATGTAGTATCTGGAATTTGGACCATTCGGTGAAACTGATCTACATCTTACATCAAAATATCTTATATAGTTCTGACTACGGTTCAATCGTTAGAATCACTCGCTGGTACCGCGTCAAAGCCGGACTTCCCTTATCCGTCACTTTCAGAATCATGTGAATGGTTTGTTCGCTGTCTACCGTTGGTGCGATGAATGGCACTTCATACATATTGCCGGCGGCAATCGGAAAACGGAGCGGTCCTTTGTAAGTGCCGGCTTCACGGTAGGGAAACCAGAGATAACTCATCGAATCGCCATCGGGGTCGGTAGTGCCATTGGCACTGAGTAGTAT
>JAGWTK010000452.1 GCA_028876035.1 Bacteroidota bacterium | reverse complement strand
CTTCCCACTCGCAGTTGAAATACGGCGCAAGATTGATCAATTCCTACCTCGGCAACAATGCCACCATATCCTGTTGCGAGGTGTTGAATTCATTGATATTTCCGGCGCACGAGCAACACCACAATAACTCATTTCTATGCGCGGCACTTGTAATGGGACAAAGTAATATGGCTGCCGGTGCAACCATTGGATCGAACCACAACTCGCGAAGTCCCGATGGTGAAATCATTGCCGGCCGCGGCTTCTGGCCCGGACTGTGTGTAAGCCTCAAACACAATTCTGTCTTTGCCAGCTTTTCAATTCTTGCCAAGGGCGATTACCCCGCAGAACTGAATATACGGTTCCCGTTTTCATTGATCAGTAATGATGTAAGCAAAGATCAGCTGATCATTATGCCGGGCTACTGGTTCATGTACAATATGTATGCGCTGGCAAGGAATTCCTGGAAGTACGTAGACCGCGACAAGCGCACAGACAAAACGCAATTGATTGAATACAGTTTTCTTGCGCCAGACAGTATCGCTGAAATAGCGCGCGCCCTGCGCGAAATGACGGTGATTACCGGTACTGCATATGCAAAAAAGTTCGGACAACGATTATCAGCAGATGAGATCGAACAAACTGGTAAAAAATTGCTGGAGTCAGGGGATCGGATCGTGAATGAGCTGGAGCTGGAAGTAGCGGATGCGGAAAACAGCGAACGAAAAGTATTGCTGGTAAAAGCTGTGCAAGCCTACCAGTTGTATAAAGAACTCATCGTATACCATGCGGCCACTCATTTGTTGAAATGGTCCGGTGATCAAAAAATCCGAACCCTTGCGGCCTTGTCAGATGCCGTGCCTGCAGCAGGGAAGTTCAGGGAATGGATGAATGTGGGCGGACAATTGATACCGGCTGAAAGCATCCAGGGTCTGATTGCCCAAATACACAAAGGCAGTGCTAAGAACTGGGCGGCTGTACATGCATTCTACCAAAAACAGGCCATCACTTATCCCATGCAGGTATTACAGCACGCATTGGCCGTGCTCCAGGAAACGCATGGCATCCGGCTAAAAAAGAACCCGGCTGCTTTAAAATGGATACTTGAGCAAAGCATATACACCCGCGAATGGATGGTAAAAGGCATTTTTGAGAGTCGTGCCAAAGATTACAGCAACGAATTCAGAAAAATGGTCTATAGCAACCGCGCCGAAATGGATACGGTCACCGGTAAACTGGAATCTAATAGTTTTATACTGCAGGAGCAGAAAAACCTGGTTGCCTTTAAGAAAGAAGTGCAGCAAGTATTAAAAACACTGAAATAACCTGCTTCAATTACAGTTTTACGAATAGCTTGCTTCGCCGTATCCCGGAAGGATCGACCAAATGCAGCTGGTAAATACCGGCGGGCAAACCAGCGAGGGGTACTACCCGCTGATTAGTACCTGCCGTATTCAACACCTCCATCCTGCTCGCTGTCCGGCCCTGCATGTCGGTTACCAAGACTGTCAACTTTTTCCCGACACGCGATTGCCATTCAAGCAAAATGGCCGACCTGGCGGGCGATGGATAAAGGATGAATTTGTCTATATCGCTTTTCATGCCGGGCACACGCAGGATGTTGCTATAATATGTTTCACCTGACTTGTTTACACCCGTAATCCTGTAATAATATTCTTTCCCTGGTTGTACGGTATCGGTGAATCGATACATTAGCGATAACGGATCGACAGCAATGCGCGCGAGTGCCGAATACTGACGTCCATCGACGGATCTTTCTGGTTGGAATGAAACGCAGTCTTCAGCATGCGCGATGCGCCATTGGAGCTGAACCCGGTTATTCCCGGAAACTGCTTCAAAAGAAATCCATCTTATGGGCAAGGGATTTTGAAAACCGCTGCTGCTCGCCAGGGTAAAAAAACAATTTACCGCGGCATTGAATACAACCTGGTTGCTGACCACCGAACCGGAACCGCCCGCGGAACCTGCCGTAGCGGTATTTCCGCGACTATTCCAAATTCCGGCGTCCAGCTGGGCAACGCGCAGTGTAGCCAGATCGGTGACACCACCGCTGTTGACATCGTTGAAAGAAAGCTCAACGGAGGCAGCCGGGCTGTTGCCATCAGCCCGGATACTCCAGTATTCCATAGAAGAAATATGATGAAGGGTGGGATCGATTGCGGCGGACAATGCATTCGGATTCTGCTTAAAAAAACTAATTGTAAAATTTCCGGTTGCCTCTTTCAATTCAACCCATCGTTGCACCGTTTGTTGTCCGACCGGAAATAAAAAATGCTGTTCATTGGCCAGTCCTTCTTTCCGAAGCGCTCCGTCGATAAAACAATTGGCATTGGTAGAATCTGCCTGCACGCCGCAACCCGGCAACAGCGTTATTAAGAACCCATGGTTCCGCACAATGCCTTTTACAAGATTTAGTTGGAATGGTAACTGGCAGTCGGACATCAGATCAACGCCCTGCGGATTATTTATGCGCAACTGGACGCTATTGTTGATCTGATTTCCAACCCGCAACTGTTGTGCGGCACTGCCATTGCATTCGAGCACCGGCAGACCAGCGGATGTTTCGGTAATTTGTCCACCATCCAGTAATACGTCGCCGCGTACAAATACAGTGTTGTTGTTGGCCTGGCTGGCGATGTTAAAAACACCCGAGACCAGCAGGTTGCCTTTCACCGTAGTTGCCGCCGGGTTATCGAGGTTGAAGGAAGTACCTGCTTCGATGATTAAGTCTCCGCTTATCGTCAATGGATTTGCCGCACTGGTAGCGTAGGCCTGTGTTCCGCCTGAAGCGGCCGACTGCAATACCAGGGTGCCATACACCCTGTTGGTGATGGCGACCGTATAACTTCCTCCCGGCACATCGAAGGTGAAAATACCTTTTTCGGTTCCTGGTGACCGTGAGAGCTGTGTTACGAGCGCTGCATGCGCCGTTCTTGAGTGATGAATGTAATTACCGCCATTCGAAATCCGCATTGAGTCGGTGACCGATAACACAGACCCGGCCGTTAGTCCGGATTGATTTCGCAGGATGGCGCCATTGTCGAGCCACAAACTGTAACCGTTGCCGGTTGTCGAAAGCGCTGGCAGGGATAGATTGCCGGATGGTATGTCAAGAATAATATTATTCGCAGTAGCTGGTGTGATGCGCAATGCATGAACCATGGCCGAACCATTCAGCGCTATTGTATATGAGCCCAAAACAAAGCTGTTATCCAGTAACACATCGTCGGCCGACTGCGGTACGAGGTTGGTCGACCAGTTCAATGCTGTGGACCATAACCCATCGCCTGCCTCCCCGTCCCACCTGACCTGAGCTGCTGACAGCAAGGGCGTCAGCATTAAAAAAATAACCCAATAAAATATGTGCCATATCGAACCCCGCATACGCCTGTTGTTGTAGATGCAAGGTCGATGGCAACCAGTGGTAAGCAAGGTGCATCAGCACCATTTCTCAACGTGTTTTTCTGCTCCGGGCCCCGCGATTCCATCACAGGTGCGATTTACTTTTTCCGGAAGAACATCCGGATGGGCACGCCTTTGAAATTGAAAGC
>JAGWTK010000451.1 GCA_028876035.1 Bacteroidota bacterium | reverse complement strand
AGATTGACCAGATTCGGCACAAAAACGATTTAGCTTACCATAGAAGTGTTCCCGTTTTTTTGTCAATATGCCGCTTCGATTTGTTTGCGAATTTTTTCCTTCACCAGTTGAGTGGCAAAAGAATGATCAATGGCCTCCAGATTACACTTTTTGAAATGCACCTTGTCCCAATGGAATATGCGCTCCATCAGCTTGTATTCATGGGCGAGTGTTACATTTGAAATTGTCCTTGCGTCCGTATTGATGCTCATAGAAACCCCTGAGTTGTAAATTTTGTCAGCCGTATGGTCTTCTATTCTATTAAAAACATTTGTTTGAACATTGCTGGTTGGACACACTTCCAGATGAATATTGTTTGATTTGAGAAATTTCAACAAAGCAGTGTCTTCTGCGCTTCGAACGCCATGCCCGATCCGGGAAGGATGAAAGTTCTTAAGCGTTTCCCAAACACTTTCTGCACCTTTTGCCTCGCCTGCATGAGCGGTACAGGGTATTTTGTTTGCATTTGCAAATTGAAAAGCCCTGATATGGTTGGTAACCGGAAATCCTGCCTCATCTGCAGCAATATCAAATCCAACGATGTGTGTGCCCTTGAACCTGTTTACCAGTTGGACAGTTTCCATACTTTGCTGTTCTGAATAATGCCTCAAGGTGCAAAGAATAATTCCCGCCTCCACATTGTACTTTTTTATTCCTTCCTCCGTGGCTTGATTTACTGTTTGTACCACTTCGGTTGCTGTTAAACCCTGCAGCGTATGTTGCAAAGGTGCAAATCGGATTTCCGCATATAAGACGTTGTCTGCTTTCAGCTGTTTGAACAGATCAAGTGTGACCAGGCGTAACTGTTCTTTCGTCTGCATCAGTTCAAAACCCTTTATCGCTCTCTTAATATAGTCGGCCAGATCGGTGCATTTAGCGGGGGCAATGAATGACTCCTTGTATTGCTGTAAAGTGACAGAAGGTTTTATTTGTTGTACAACCTCGTAACTCAGGGAGCAATCCAGGTGCAAATGCAGTTCAATTTTGGGCGCTTTGGTATAATCCATCTGAGGTTTTGAGGGTAGTAAAGCGAATACAATTGGTATAATAAAAGGCGCTAATAGTCTTGTCAAAATGTAAAGGTTATCCAACTCCGAATTTCTGTTTAAACCGGCAATAAACAAATTTTCTTGCTGGCTGTGTATATTTGCGAATTTGCAAAATAATGTCGGTAATACCAGACGTTTTCATGTTGTCATTCTTAATTCAGTTCACATCGTTAAAAGTAGGTTACAGCGGAATAGGTTTGGTGAAATGACGCATGCTTGCTCATTGTTTCGGTCTTTATCCTGATCACCGTGCAGGATAGCCCTACGCGGTGTGCCCGGAAAAACGATTGTCGGACGGAAAAACTGAATGCCGCCCGCGGTTGATACCTCATCTGGCTTTCGCACCTACGACAGGCTCCTGTATCGCATGAGACCGGGGCGGGCAGTTATCACCGGCGAACGGATGAGTTATGGACGATTACACAAATTTATAATTGTCCATAAGTAGTTCATTTAATTCATTTTTGGACAAGTATAAAGTTATCAACTTGTCCACACAAAATGGCAGAAACCAACATAAGGCTGCCCATGCTGCCATCAACCGGAACATTGGCGGGGTACAGGTTCCGCCCAATGAATTACTGGTGTCATCGTTTCCACGCATCCTGCTTACCTTTCCTCTATGAAAATAATTACCCCGTTATTTTTCGTGGCAGTGCTCCTGGGGCCTCCGGCGCTTTTTGCCCAAAAACAATGTAAGGTCCTTGCTCCCGACGGTCATATTGAATTTCGGTTGTTTTTAACCGGTAGTAAGCTATCCTATAGCGTAAGATATGATAAAGAAGTCCTGATCCAGCCTTCCAACCTGTCTTTGACCTTTGCCAGCGATAGCGGCCGGGGGCAGCAACTGAAATCAGGAAAGATACAGTTGAACGAAGGCCTTGCCGACTACAGCCTTGTTGTTGGCAAAACCGCTAAGGTGCATGAAAAGTACAATGAAGCCATCATTCCCTTGCAAGATGCACAGGGTAAATCTATTAACCTCATCGTGCGGGTATTCAACGATGGCCTCGCTTTTCGCTACGGCTTCCCGCGGCAAGAGGACTGGTTGTCCTATGAGTTGTTAGAAGAGGGCACCCAATTCAAGCTTCCTGGTAATCCCAATGTAACGGCGCGCTTCCTGCCCGGCTTCACCACTTCACACGAAGCAAGGGCGCAAACAGTAAAGCTGTCTGAAGTAAAAGCTGATACCCTGATGGATCTGCCGCTGCTCGTGTCTTATCCTTCGAAACTATATATGGCGATCACCGAAGCCGCATTGGTCGACTATGCCGGCATGTACCTCGTCAAACATAATGGTATTTTACAGGCCAGCCTGTCACCCTTGCCCGGAAGCGAAATCAAGGTGAAAGCAAAGTTACCGCATCAGTCGCCCTGGCGGGTACTACTCATCAGCAAACGCATTGGGGCCCTCATTGAATCGAATGTACTCACCAGTTTGAATGAGCCCGGTAAAATTGATGATGTCTCCTGGATTCGTCCTGGCACATCTGATTTTCATTGGTGGAATGGGGATATCCTGCCTGATACCACTTTCCCGCCACAGGAGGATTTTAATTTCAATCAATACTACATCGATTTTTGCGCGCGGCATCATATCACTTACCACACCGTGATTGGCTATGGCGGCTATCCCTGGTACAAGAGCGATGCAGATGGCTATGGCATCGCGGGCAAGCTAACCAACGTGACCCAAACCATTCCAACTTTAGACATGAAGGCGATCTGCGATTATGCAAAGTCCAGGAATGTCGGCATCCGCGTATGGGTGCATTGGCAGGCCATCTATCCTGATCTCGAAAAAGCATTTGCACAATTTCAGCGCTGGGGGATTGCTGGGATGATGGTCGACTTCATGGATCGCGACGACCAGCAAATGGTCAATATTCAGCGGCAAATACTCGAAACCGCCGCACGTTACCAACTGCATATCCAGTTCCACGGTGCCTATAAACCTACCGGTTTGCACCGAACCTACCCGAATGAATTTACGCGCGAGGGTACGCTCAATTATGAAAATGATAAATGGGGCAATCCCATCACGGCCGATGATGATATCTCTATTCCCTTTACCCGAATGCTGGCGGGTGCCACCGATTACCACCTCGGTGGTTTTCGTGCCGTGGCCGATTCGGCTTACCGGGTGCAATATACCCGGCCATTGGTTTTGAGTACCCGCTGTCATATGCTGGCCATGTATATTGTGCTGGAGAGCTATTTGCAGATGGTTTGTGATTACCCGGCGGCTTACGAAGGACAGCCGGGCTTTGAAGTATTGGAAAACCTGCCGACGACCTGGGATGAGACAAAGGTCATTGCGGCGGAACTCAATGAATACATCGCCATTGCCCGGCGAAAAGGGAATGACTGGTGGTTGGGGGTTATCACCAATCATCAGTCACGAACCCTCAATTTGCCTTTGAACTTTTTGTCGCGCGGGAATTACAGGGCAACCCGGTATACCGATGGCGCCAACGC
>JAGWTK010000450.1 GCA_028876035.1 Bacteroidota bacterium | reverse complement strand
AAAGTACCAAGTGCTTAGTACTTAGTACTTGGTACTTAGACCAGCCCCTGTTTTGGCAGCAGTATAACAAGGTTCGAATTCCTTTTGCTGGGGAGCGAAAAGATATCCCGCAGTCCAACGAGCAGCGATTTGTCTAGGTACTAAGTACTGAGTACTGATACTACTCCTTTATCGCCGCAATCCCCGGCAACACTTTCCCTTCAAAATACTCGAGCAGTGCGCCGCCACCGGTAGAAACATAGCTAACCTTATCCGTATAGCCGAATTGGTTGACAGCCGCTACTGAATCACCACCGCCTACGAGTGAAAATGCACCGGCAGCTGTTGCTTCGGCCACGGCGGTAGCGATCGCTTTCGTGCCATGTTGAAAAGAAGGCATTTCAAAAACACCCATAGGTCCGTTCCAGAGAATGGTTTTTGATCGTTTTATTACGTTGGAGAATTGTCCGCATGCTTCAACGCCGATATCAAGCCCCATCCAGCCGTCGGGGATATTGTTGCTGGGAGCTGTTGACGTATTCGCATCGGCAGCAAATTTATCTGCGATGATGGAATCGGAAGGCAAATGGATGCATACATTTTTATCTGCTGCTTTTTTCAGGAGGTCGGTAGCTGTTTGCAGGCGATCGTCTTCGCACAATGAGCCACCGATATGACCGCCCTGTGCTTTCATGAAAGTGTACGCCATTCCCCCACCGATAATGATATCCGTGGCTTTCTCCAAAAGGTTCTCGATGATCAAAATTTTGTCGGACACTTTTGCCCCACCGATGATGGCGGTGAAAGGCTTTTTTGTTTCGTGGAGTACTTTTTCAGCGCTGGACACTTCGCCTTCCATGAGCAGTCCAAACATTTTCTTATCTGCAGGGAAGAACTGCGCGATGACGGCGGTAGACGCGTGTGCACGGTGCGCAGTGCCGAATGCATCGTTTACGTATACATCACCAAGTTTGCTCAGTTTCTCTGCGAAGGCCTTATCCCCCTTTTCTTCTTCTTTATAAAAGCGGAGGTTCTCCAGCAGCAACACTTCGCCGGGGCGAAGCATGTTGGCAGTAAGGTAGGCTTGTTCGCCGATGCAATCATTCGCGAACAATACAGTGGTACCACCGAGTAGTTCGCTGAGGTGCTTCACCAGGTGTTTAAGGGACGATTTGTCTTCAGGTCCGTCTTTGGGACGACCCAGGTGGCTCATCAAAATAACCGAACCGCCGTCGCCCAGTATCTTTTTGATCGTTGGAATGGTTGCCCGCATCCGGGTGTCATCGGTTATCGCAAAACTTTGCTTATCGAGGGGAACGTTGAAGTCGACACGAATCAATGCTTTGTGACCGGCAAAATTGAAATCGGAGAATTTGCTCATAACGATTGCCCGGCGGGGCGGTTTTTTATATTGATGAATGCACAAAGCTCCCTACGGGGTAAGGAGCTTTGTGTTGAATATGGAGATGAACAAGGAACACCTAGGGTGCGCTTTCATGTTCATATGTGTCAAGTACTTATTTGCTGATAAGTCCGGCGAAATAATGCACGGTACGTACGAGCTGGCTAACATAGCTCATTTCGTTATCGTACCAGGACACCGTTTTAACCAACTGGGTATCGCCTACCGACAGCACTTTTGTTTGGGTGGCGTCGAACAGGGAACCGAAATGGGTACCGATGATATCAGAGCTTACAATCTCGTCTTCAGTGTAACCAAAGCTTTCGTTGGAAGCTGCCTTCATGGCCGCATTGATTTCTTCAGCCGTTACTTTTTTAGCCAGGATGCTGGTCAGCTCAGTCAGCGAACCGGTAATGGTGGGAACACGTTGTGCGCTGCCATCCAGTTTGCCTTTCAATTCCGGTAATACGAGTCCGATGGCTTTGGCGGCACCGGTTGAGTTGGGAACGATGTTGGCAGCGGCGGCACGGGCGCGGCGCAGATCACCTTTTGCATGCGGTGCATCCAGGGTGTTCTGGTCGTTCGTATAGGCATGGATGGTAGTCATGATACCGGTGCTGATACCGAATTTGTCGTTCAGCACTTTTGCCATTGGCGCCAGGCAGTTGGTAGTGCAGGAAGCGCAGGAGATAATGGTTTCGCTACCGTCGAGAATCTGATGGTTCACGTTGAATACAACCGTTTTCAGGTCGCCGGTGGCAGGGGCAGAAATTACGACTCTTTTTGCGCCTGCTTTCAGGTGGGCAGCGGCTTTGTCTTTATCGGTAAAGAAACCGGTGCTCTCGATTACCACGTCAACGCCATGGCTGCCCCAGGGAATCTGTGATGGATCTTTCTGGGCATATATTTTCACGGTGTCGCCGTTTACGACGATCGAGTCTTCAGTAGAAGTAACGTTGGCATCGAACCGGCTCTGGGCGCTATCGTATTTCAACAGATGGGCCAGAACTTTGGGGCTGGTTAAGTCATTAATGGCTACCACATCAATACCCTCCATTTTATAGATCTGGCGGTACACCAAACGACCAATCCGGCCGAAACCATTAATGGCGACTTTAACAGTACTCATTGTTCAATAGAATTTAGATAGTTAAAAATTAAGGGGCCGAAGTTACGATATTGGAATATATCCACGGTGATCAATTCGGGTCGGAAAAATGATGACCAGGGGCCGGGAAAACGTGGTTTGGGTGAGGGGTAAGAGGTAAGAGTTGAGTGGCCAGCGAAAAGTTTCTATGATTGTCAAAAAACTTTTGGCAAGATTTATCCCGGCTGTTATCTTTGCCCTCCCAAAAACACGGGGCCCGTTCGTCTAACGGTTAGGACATCAGATTTTCATTCTGGTAATAGGGGTTCGATTCCCCTACGGGCTACTAAAAAACTGAAAGCCAGGCTAATAGGTCTGGCTTTTGTATGTCCGGGCAGTTTTCGAATCCTTGCCGTACATTTCGGTAGTACAGAGATTGCGCAAGTTCTAAATCTATTGCCATGTTACGATTTGTCCGACGCCTGACCGCTTTCCCGGTTCTCTTCTGTTGCTGCCTGCTTTACTTTCAAAGGCTCCCGGCGCAGACCGCGCAACACTATATACGCATTGCCCGCATCGTCGTTGATTCCGCGCAGCTTGTCCAGTACAAGGCAGCACTGAAAGAAGGCGTGAAATCAGCGATCCAAAAAGAACCGGGCGTCTTGCAGTTATACGCCGTGTATGACAAGCAGCAGCCGACGCATGTTACCGTGTTTGAAATCTACGCGAGTGTGCATGCTTATCAACTCCACATTCAAACGGAACACTTCAAAAAGTATAAGGCCGCAGTACAGTCGATGGTACAATCGCTGGAGCTGACGGACGTTGAGCCCATTGCCCTGGGCAAAAAATAAGCAATAAAAAACTCCGGTCGTTGTGACCGGAGTTTGATACAATCAGCAAGTGAGCACTCAATTCAGGTTCAAAACAAATTCTTCCTTGCTGCGTCTTACTTTCTTCTGATTCACCAGATAGTCGTTATTGGTATCGCGATAGCCTAATGCGAGAATGGTTACACTGCGCAAACCTTTTTCTTTCAGACCGAGGATATTATCCACTTCCTCTGGTTGAAAACCTTCCATGGGAGTTGCATCCACT
>JAGWTK010000449.1 GCA_028876035.1 Bacteroidota bacterium | reverse complement strand
ATTGATGTAGGCGTAAATGTTGGCCAAACCCTTATCAAACTGCGCACCGTGAGTACAGACACTGCCTATATCGGGTTTGAGCCCAATCCGCTTTGTGTATACTATGCCAGTGAACTGATAAAGGCCAACAAATACAACCACACAAAGCTGTTACCCGTAGGCCTGTTTAGCCACGATGGAATTCTCGAATTAAACCTGTATTCCGAGGGCGACACAGATCAGGCCGCATCGGTCATTGAAAACTTCCGGCCCAACCAAAAAGTACACCGCAAAATGTATGTGCCGGTAAGCAATTTTGAAAATCTTGCCAAAATACTTTCGGCCGACAATATTTCTATCGTAAAGATTGATGTAGAAGGCGCCGAACTGGAAGTATTACAGAGCTTAGCGCCGACACTTCAGTCGAAACGCCCCTTCGTATTGGTGGAAATCCTGCCCGCATACGATGCGTCTAACACCGCGCGCATAACCAGGCAGCAACAAATGGAAGCGTTGCTCAAAACAGTGGGGTATACAATATTCCGGGTTATTAAGAAAGATAAAAATACCATACAGCGGCTGGAGCCACTCACCGAAATCGGTATACACGGGAACCTGGATTTGTGTGAATACCTGCTGGCACCCGAAGAATTGACCAGTACCGTTTCTAACCTATTCTAATTGCCAACATGGGAACGCCTATCATTCTTGAAGCGCAGCTGAAAAACGTTGAATTTGGCGACAATGTTAAGGTCGTCATGCCAGCCAATATTTACGGTTGCCGGATTGGCAACAACTGCTTTATCGGGCCTTTTACCGAAATACAGAAAGATGTTGTCATTGGCGACCGAACGAAAGTACAGTCGCATAGCTTTATCTGTGAATTGGTCACCATTGGAACCGACTGTTTTATCGGCCATGGTGTAATGTTTATTAATGATCTTTTTTCGGGTGGCGGACCGGCAGGGGGTGATAAGGCTAAATGGAAATCTACTTTTGTTGGCAACCACGTTTCTATCGGTTCAAATGCAACCATACTCCCGGTAACGATTTGTGCTAATGTAGTAATTGGTGCGGGCGCCGTTGTAACAAAAAATATTTCCTTACCCGGCGTATACGCAGGTAACCCCGCAAAACTCGTTCGATCGCTGTAACAGGCGCATCTTACATAAATAAAAGCATTCCTTTTTTATGCATGTTCCTTTTGTTGATCTCCGGTCGCAGTACCAGTCCATCAAACCGGCTATCGATTCGGCGATCGCCGATGTTATCCGCGATACAGCTTTTATCGGCGGAAAATATGTAAAGCAGTTTGAACAGGAATTTGCGCAGAAATATGGCGTTGATCACGTTATTCCCTGCGCCAATGGTACCGACTCCCTTTACATCATAATGAAGATGCTCGGAATCGGTGCCGGGGACGAAGTCATTACCGTAGCCAATAGCTGGATATCCAGTTCAGAAACCATTTCTCAAGCCGGTGCAAAGCCCGTGTTCATTGATATTCATCCGGACTATTACAGTATGGATGAAACGAAACTGGAAGCGGCCATCAGTTCGTCCACCAAAGCAGTGATTGTTGTACACCTGCAGGGACAGATGTGCGAAATTGATACCATTAAAGCAATATGTGATAAGCATGGCGTTTTTTTGATCGAGGACTGCGCACAGTCTCACTTTTCATCGTACAAAGGAATACGGGCCGGACTTACCGGCATTGCAGGCTCTTTTAGCTTCTATCCCGGTAAAAACCTCGGCGCCTATGGTGATGCTGGATGTATCATCACAAACGACGGGTCGCTCGCAGAGAAATGCAGAATGTTTGCCACCCATGGTGCACTCAAAAAACACAACCATCTCATCGAAGGAATCAATAGCCGGCTCGACGGACTCCAGGCAGCTATCCTGTCGGTGAAACTGCGCCATATTGAAGAATGGACAAAACTTCGGATAGAAAATGCTGCACTGTATGACCAGTACCTTGCGGGTATTCCGCAGATCGCAATCCCGAAAGTGCGGCCCGGAACTGTACATACTTTCCATTTGTACGTGATCAAGGCTGAGCAAAGGGATGCACTCGCAGCTTTTCTCAAAGAAGAAGGTATCGAAACGTTTATTCATTATCCTGTACCGCTGCCGGCGATGCCCGCCTATCAATACCTGGGCTATACACCGGATGATTTCCCGGTGACAACGGCGCTTCAGCCCCAAATACTTTCCCTACCCATCTATCCCGAACTAACAGAATCGCAGATTGCATTTGTAGCGGAATCCATTCGCAATTTTTATAAGAAGAAAGCCTGACCAACCAACATCCTATGGAATTAACCGGTAAAACAATACTGATTTTATCGCCCCAGTGCTGGGGAAAGATGCTTATTTCCAAACATCACTATGCCATTTCACTGGCAAAACGAGGCAACCAGGTGTATTTCCTGAATCCTCCAAACGACCCGCTGCCTTCCGGGAGAAAAGTCCAGGTAAAGCCCTCAGGACTTCATGAGAATTTATTGATCATCGACCAGGCCCTGTATTTTCCCTACAATCTCAAGTTCCATGCTTTGCCCGTTTTTCACTACCTGATGAAACGGCAAATAAAAAAGATTTTGCAGGCAATTGGCAGACCAGTTGATATTGCATGGTCTTTCGATATCGGGCACTTTTACCCGTTCCGGCATTTTTCGCAATCCATCCTGAAAATATTTCATCCCGTAGATGAGCCACTTAGCCCGATTTCAATAGCAGCCGCAGAAGGTGCCGACATTATTTTTTCCGTTACAAATGAAATCCTCGACAAGTATGCACACTTAAGCACGCCGCGGTATTTCATCAATCACGGGTTAACAAATGAATTTCTGGGGTCATCCGTGCAGGAAAAGGCTGCGGACATAAAAACTGTACGCGCCGGTTTTTCGGGCAATCTGTTACGCAATGACATTGATCGCGAAGCCATGCTGCAGATCATACGCGAAAACGGGGAGGTCGTATTTGAATGCTGGGGCAGCTATAAAGTCGGTGATTCCAATATCGGTGGCTCAGAAAACCGGGAGCAGGTTGCATTCATCCGGGAACTGCAGCAGTGTAGCAACGTCGTGTTACACGGAGCGGTTGGCACCAAAGAACTGGCAGCAGGATTCAGGAACATCGATATTTTTCTGATTTGCTACGACGTGCAGAAAGACCAAAGCCGTGGTACCAACTACCACAAAGTGATGGAATACCTGAGCACAGGGAAAGTGATAGTATCCAATAATATTACCACCTACCGGGATCAGCCGGAACTGGTTTCGATGGTCAGCGACCGGCAATCTAACGGCCATTTACCAGCGCTTTTTCGCGAGGTTGCAGGAAACCTTGTCAGCTGGAATTCGCTTCCGCTTCAGGAAAAACGTGTTGCATACGCGCGCGACAATACGTATGAAAAGCAGGTAGACAGGATAGAAAACATTCTTTTAGCTTACAGAAAAGGCAAGTCGCGTCTGGAAAGCAATGCAAAAGCCTGATTCACCGTAGTATAATCTGCGCCCATAGCAGGCGTTAACACACCACTATTTTATACATAATTCAGACAGGCAGCTTCCCAGAACCTAT
>JAGWTK010000448.1 GCA_028876035.1 Bacteroidota bacterium | reverse complement strand
CCGATGCACCCGCATATTCGAAGCGGCTACGCTGGGTTTCCATTAAAATTTTTGGTTGAACAGCCCCAATGCTTTTATCCGCCTCCATCAATTCAATCACCGGCTGTATCCAGCCGGCACTCACTTCTACATCTGAATTCAGCAACACAAAATAATCGGCCTCCACCTGCTTCAACGCTTCATTGTATCCGCCCGCAAAGCCGAGGTTTTTTTCGAGCCGGATGATCCTAATGGAAGGAAAGTTTTCCTGTACAAAACCAACCGATGCATCGGTCGACGCATTATCGGCCAGTACAATGTCCAGGTTGGCATATTGCGTAGCCATTACCGAAGGCAGGAAACGCTGCAGGTAATACAAACCATTCCAGTTGAGGATGACGATGGAGACGCGGGGCATAAGAGCTCAAAAATAAGCGATGCGATCCATCTCACGGCCCGGCGCAGCACTCCATTACAAAAAACTTTACATTCGGTACATGATTCGATCCTTGCTGAACTGGCGGACCGGACTGGCCATTATCGCCATCCTCATTGTTGGCAGTTCCGTTTTTTATTCGCAATACCTGGCTAAAAAAATCACGCGGGAAGAACGGGCGCGGGTAGAACAATGGGTAGAAGCCGCCCGCCTTCTCATCAACGACAGTTCGGGCGTGAGCACCCGGCTCGTCACCCTTATCATCACCGAAAACAAAACCATCCCGATCATCGTCACGAATGAAAAAGGCGATATCATGACGGTGGCCAACCTCGATTCAGCAAAAATGAACAACGACCCGGCCTATGTGAAAGAGAAACTGGCGACCTTCAGGGCGCAAAACCCGCCGGTAGAATGGGTGAACCCCCTGCACCCGGAACAACGCGACTACTTCTATTATGGCCATACCAGCCTGCTGAACGAAGTGCAGTATTTTCCACTGATACAATTGTTCATTGTCGCACTATTTATCATCGTTACCATTACCACCATTGCTGTTCGAAATAAATCCACCCAAAACCAGGTATGGGCGGGCATGGCCAAGGAAACGGCTCACCAACTGGGTACGCCTATTTCCTCCCTCGAAGGCTGGGTTGAGATGCTCAGGGAAAACCCGCTCAACGATCCCATCACCGCAGAATTGCAAAAAGATGTGGCGCGTCTCAAACTCGTTTCTGACCGCTTTGGAAAAATTGGCAGCAAGCCCAAACTCGAACCCAATGACATCGCACTTGAAACGAGCAAGATGGTGGAATACATGAGCAAACGTGCAGCGGGCAAAGTACATTTCTCTTTTAACCATCCGGCCAATACACCGGTCACCGCTTCTATTTCTCCACCGCTGTTCGACTGGGTTATTGAAAACCTGCTTAAAAATGCACTCGACGCGATGGACGGCCAGGGATCGATCACGATCAGCCTGCGCGAAAATCCCAAAGAGATTTTCATTGATGTAGCCGATACCGGCAAGGGCATTAGTGCAGCTAATATTGCCAAAGTGTTCAAGCCCGGTTTTACCACCAAAAAACGCGGCTGGGGGCTTGGTCTAAGTTTGTCCAAACGCATCGTTGAACAATTCCACGGCGGCAAGCTGTTTATCAAGCACTCCTTACCGGGGAAAGGGACGACTTTCAGGATCATACTTCCGAAGGCGGGGATATTTTAATGTTTAAGGGTTTAAGAGTTTAACTGTTTAAGAGTTGGGTCGCTGAGCGTGCATCAGCGACCGAATTTGCATGGTCCTTTGCACAACCTGCCAACATCAAAAGAATCGGGATTTGCCAGAAAACCCTAACCGTTGAACCTTTGTCCGGGCACCACAGCAGCTTTTCAATCAGTTGATTTCGCCTAAAGATGAGATTTCAACTTCGCGGGATGGCGCTCAATTGCACACTTGCCAGCAAGATGCCTTTTAAAAAAAAGCAGTGAGCGACACAAAAAGAACTTTTAAACTCTTAAACCCTTAAACTTTTAAACTTTTTTATACATTTGCACCCGCTGCGGAGGTGGCGAAATTGGTAGACGCACTACTTTGAGGTGGTAGCGCCTTTTACCGGGCGTGGGAGTTCGAATCTCCTCTTCCGCACTTACAACGGGCTGTAAATCAGCTCGTTTTTCGTTTGTAAGGACCTATTCCGGACAAGAAATGGGCAGAGAATTCCTTGACTTCAGGCGACCGCAACTGAAAGGCCAGTGGCCTAATAAGTTTGTCGCATACTCTTACCGCAATCCCGAAACCGGCAAGTGGGAACGGTTTAAAGTTTACGAAGATATCAACCGCAACCGGTCGAAGCAGTACGACGAGCTTTTGCTGGCCAGCGTCTATGAGGGGCTGAAGGCCGGATACAATCCGTTTGAGGACCGGCATCCTTTCAGGGAAAAAGAGAAGCCAAAAGAAACACCTTACACAATCCAGCGGGCGCTTTACTTTTTCCTTGGCAAATGGAAAGAACGCGGGATCGAGCCCGCATCCATGGCCAGGTACCAGCGCTCGATTAAGTTCTTCGAGGAATGGTTGCTGATGAAAGGCATCCAGCATAAAGCTGCAGGGGACATCACTGAAGATGATATCGAGTCGTCGCTGCGATGGAACAAAGAGAAACGCGGCTGGAGTAACCGGACGTATAACAATAACCGGGACTTCCTCGCCACCTGCTTTCTGTTTTTGCAGAAGAAGGGTGTGATCAAATCGAATCCAGTGTCTGAGGTGGCCAGCCAGAAAACAAAAACAAAGAAGCATAAATACTACGATGAGGTCACGCTGAAGAAAGTGATGGGCTACTTGCGCACGGCAGATCCTTCGCTGCATCTTGCTGCCCTGGTAGTGTATCACCTATGCGTCCGGAGCGAGAAAGAATTGAAGCACCTGGTGGTTGGGAATATCATGCCCGAGCGCATGCAGGTGCTGCTGCAGGAGACCAAGGGCGGATCGGAACGATACATCCCGATGAATCAGCAGATCCTCGATGCATTTCGTGAAGCCGACGTACTCGAGGCGCCAAAGGATTACTATGTGTTCTCCGGTAACGGCCGGCCGGGCGCCAAGCCTTTCGGGAATGGTTTCTTTGCAAAGCGCTTCAGGAAAGTTCGCGGAGCGATGGGCTTGGGCGAAGAGTCAACTTTATACGGATTTAAACATACACGGATCGTGCACCTGAAGCGTGACGGCGTGAAGGACGCCGATATCATGCAGCTTACCGGACATAAGGATGTGGTGTCGTACTCAACGTACCTGCGAGATCTCGGCGTGGACTTTAAACCGGATAAATTAAATGCAGCAAGTCGAACCATATAAGCCCACGCAGATCCCTCTTTCCTTTGAATGGAATGGCAAAACCTTTGTCGGCCATCTTGCGCCGCTGAGCGGAGCTGCAGAGGCCGCTGCGTGGCATCTATACGATACAGGCAACTTTTATCGTGGAATGCTGCACCAGGTAGAAGGCCGATGGGTATTTCACCCGGGCCCGAATAAAATCAATGCAGGGATGGAGCGGATGGCTGAGTACTTCGGCCAGGTAGTGATTGCGTGATATGAATAGGATGAAGTAACTTAGCTTTAAGAAGGGGGGAATACTTACGATCTTTTTCGCTATTAGGTATCTG
>JAGWTK010000447.1 GCA_028876035.1 Bacteroidota bacterium | reverse complement strand
GGTATTCGGAAACTAAAACAGCCACTGAATTATATAAAGAGCCGCCATTGCGCGGCTTTTTTGTTGACCGTTCGTACACTAGCGTTTTGCAGGCTTGCGCCGATTGCTGAATTTTGCGATTCATGCTTTCTTCTACCATTACTACTTACCGGAATGCTTATGCGGGTTTGTCCAGGGATACCTGGTTGCTCTCGCTGGTCATGCTCATCAACCGCAGTGGTACGATGGTAGTTCCCTTTATGAGTTTGTACCTCACGAGTCCGTCTATGGGCTACAGCATTGGAAAAGCTGGCCTGGTATACGGATTGTTTGGGGCCGGAGCATTTACGGGTGCATGGCTCGGCGGAAAACTCACCGATAAGATTGGATTTTACCCGGTGCAGATCATCACGCTTACCGGTGGCGGTTTGTTTTTCATTTTGCTGGGTCAGATGAAAAGCTTTCCGGCGATTTGCATCGTATCATTTTTCCTGAGTTTTATCAATGAAGCCTTTCGTCCGGCCAACTCAACGGCGATTGCTTTTTATAGTAAGGAAGAAAATCGCACGCGTTCTTATTCATTGAACCGGCTCGCTATTAATATGGGCTGGGCAGTAGGAAGTGCCCTGGGCGGACTCATCGCCAAATACAATTATGAATTATTGTTTTGGGTAGATGGCTTTACGAATATTGGCGCCGCTATTTTGATGCGCGTTTTTGTGCGGCCGGTTAATTATAAGCCCGCACGGCATTCAAAGGAGAAGCCACCGAAACCACCCTCAGCGCTTCGGGATGCGGTGTACATGTGGTTTATTGGACTGACAATTCTCTATGCCGCCTGCTTTTTTCAATTGTTCACCAACCTGTCTGTGCACCTGAAAAAGGACCTGAACTTTTCGGAGCCCTTCATTGGCATGCTGATGGCGACGAACGGTCTCATCATCGTTTTGATCGAAATGGTGATTGTCTTCAAGCTCGAAGCCAGGAAAAAGAATACGCTTTTTATCACGCTCGGAACGGTATTGATGGCCATCTCTTACGCCATGTTGAACATGTTTACGGTAACGCATGCGGTGGCTTTCCTCGTGATCATTTGCATAACATTTGCCGAGATGCTGGCCATGCCATTTATGAACAGTTATTGGATTGGAAGGAGTACGGCGTTTAACCGCGGACAATACGCGGCACTGTATACCATGGCCTGGTCGGTGGCACAAACCTTTGGACCGATGCTGGGGGCGCAGGTAGCAGAAGCGAGTGGGTTTTATCCGCTGTGGTGGATATTAACCGGCGTATCATTGATTACCGCGGCAGGATTTTTTCGACTCCACCGGTTTACAGGAAGACAACAAATGCGGGAGCGCAGTATCGACAAAGAAGATGCCGTATTGGTGAGCCAGTCCGAAGAGCCGATACTGTAGGTGTCAGGATTCCATTTCACTCAGCTCCAGCCAGCGCATTTCTTTCTCATCGATCAAACCCGTTACTACGCCGATTCTTTCCGACAGTCGCTGCAATTCGTCGAACGGTGTATCGCTATTACTGAGCTTGCCGGTAATCTCCTCTTTTTCCTTATTCAAATCGGCAATCTCTTTTTCGAGTGTTTCAAATTCCCTTTTTTCTTTAAAGGACATCCGCTTCTTCTCTACGGTGGCCGTGTTTGCCGGGGCCACTATTGATTTTGAAGGCGCAGGAACCTCTTCCGTTTTTTCATCCTTAACCGAAAGCCGGTACTGGCTATAGTTGCCCGGAAAATCTTTGATCTCGCCATCGCCTTCGAATACAAACAGGTGGTCCACCAACCGGTCCATAAAGTAGCGATCGTGCGAAACGATGATAATACAACCCTGGTAATCACCCAGGAAGTTTTCAAGTACACCCAGGGTTTGCAAATCCAGATCGTTGGTGGGCTCATCGAGGATAAGGAAGTTGGGATTGCGAAACAGGATCGCGAGCAGGTGCAGGCGTCGTTTTTCGCCCCCACTAAGTTTCGAAATGTACGTGTACTGCTGATCGGGTGAAAAAAGGAACAGTTGTAGAAATTGCGAAGCGGTGAGCGTGCTGCCGTCTGCCAGCGGGAAATTTTCGGCAATGTCTTTAACAAATTCGATGACCCGTTGATCTTCTTTGAGTACCAATCCCTGTTGTGAATAATTGCCAAAAACCACCGTATCGCCGATATTAATTTTGCCGCTGTCGGCCGGTTCAATACCCTGCAGGATATTGAGAAAGGTAGATTTACCCGCCCCGTTTTTTCCTACAATGCCAATGCGATCGCCTTTTTTGAAAGTGTAGTCGAATCCTTTCAATATTACTTTGCTGCCATAGCTCTTGTACACTTTTTTCAGTTCGGCAATTTTGCCGCCGAGCCTGGTCATTTTTGCCTGCAGCTGTACCTGGTCGTCGGCGATCTGCTGTTTAGCCTTTGCTTCTACCACGTAAAAATTATCCTGCCGGCTTTTACTTTTTGTAGTCCTTGCCTTGGGTTGTTTGCGCATCCATTCCAGTTCCTTACGGTAAAGGTTACGCGCTTTATCAATGCTGGCCGCTTCGCTTTCTGCACGGGCTGCTTTTTTCTCCATGAAGTTTTCGTAGTCGCCCCGGTAGGTATGCAATTTCTCCCCGTCGATTTCCAGGATTTCATTGCAAACCGCATCGAGGAAATAGCGGTCGTGGGTCACCATCAACAAGGTTACCTTTTCCTGGTTGAGGTAATGTTCCAGCCATTCTACCATTTCCACATCCAGGTGGTTGGTCGGTTCGTCCATGATCAGCAATACGTGCTTGTGTTCAAAGCCGATATCGATCAATGTTCTGGCCAGTGCCACACGCTTGCGTTGTCCGCCACTCAGGGTGCCAGCGAGTTGATCAAACTGGTGGATGTTCAGTTTGCCGAGAATCTGCTTTACCCTTGTATCAAAGTCCCAGGCCCCCAGTTCGTCCATTTGCACGATGGCCGCGCCAATAGCGGCTGCATCGCCGTGTTCGCTGGCTGCTTCGTACGACTTAATGGCATTGATGATGGGATGGTCGTGGTGGAAGATATTGTCCAATACTGATTTTGTTTCCAGGAATACGGGCTCCTGCTCAAACAGCGCAATCGTTACATCTTTATGGATCCAGCATTTGCCGCTATCAGGGGTTTCTTTGCCTGCCAGGATTTTCAGCAGGGTCGACTTGCCGCTGCCGTTTTTTGCAACCAGCGCTATTTTATCACCTTCTTCGATATGAAATGAGATGCCGGCAAACAGGGGCTTGATGCCATAACTTTTGCTGAGACCTTCCACAGACACATAATGCATGGCGCAAAGATATAGGCTGCGGCCTTACTGTGAGAGCAAGTAGATAATGCCGCAAAGTAATACCGTGGCGGCTGCTACGATCCATGGACGGTTGCGTTGCCAATGGTAGGACCTCAGCTGCTGTTTCCGGAAATCGATAAGTCGATTTTTCATCCCCTGGTCAGTTACAGCAAGGCGATGCAATTTTTCCAGGATCGGATCGATATAGGAAAAGGGGAGGAGTTGCAGGGCCGGCAACAGGCGATCGGTGATTTCCTTATTTGCGTTTTGATCATTGGCCTGTTCAAGTATTGCCAGGTTT
>JAGWTK010000035.1 GCA_028876035.1 Bacteroidota bacterium | reverse complement strand
CTAATACTGGTAGGCGTTGGTATGAATGGACATATTGGATTTAACGAGCCCGGATGCGCGCCAAATGCGCTTGCACATACCTGTGAGCTGGACAGTGTTACGCAGCAGGTCGGACAAAAATATTTTTCCTCCGATACATCCCTTGGTAAAGGCATTACGCTCGGTATCCAGCAGCTGATGGAGGCACAACAGGCATTGTTATTGGCAACGGGGCATAAAAAAGCGCCTATCATTCAACAAGCGCTGGAAGGAGAAATCGGAACTGCCTTGCCGGCCACCTATCTCCGGCTTCATAAAAATGGCTTTGTGTTGCTGGACCAGGAAGCGGCAAGCAGGCTGGACAATCAGCCTCCCGTCGCCGGGTGATCCAATAAACATCGCATATCGCTGTTTATTGAATCACCGTTCAGCGGTTTTCTGGAATTGGGATGATTTCAAATGAAACCGTTTGGCTTTCAAAGGACGGACTTCAGATCTAGGTTCGGATTTGGATGCATTTTCAACAGGATTTGGATTCAAATGGGTTTTCCCGGGTCAAAAGAGGAACAGGATACGGATTCCAGGTTTAGGATACGGTTCACTTCATTGGTAACGGATGTTTTCAGGGATATTGGAAGTTTTCAAGGATACTGGCTTTTCATTTGGTTCGGATTAGGATGTCATCGATGACAATACAAAGTAAGATCATCTCACCTCCCTGTACAATAGTGCCTTTTATGACTATGTTGTCATTCTGTCGACAGTCCGCGCTGCATAAAAATTGACCGTTTCAAAAAAAACCAATAGCCCCAACCCATGGATACCCTTAGCCGAATCACGCATGCAGCATGATACACTCCATATAATCAGCAATCAACTACTCTTGCAGGATATCGATCTTGTGCGTTCGACACCGGTGAGTGGCGGCGACATCAACCAGGCGTTCAAACTATACACCAACAACGCTCCGCTGTTTCTCAAGGTCAACGACGCAAAGCGCTTCCCCCGAATGTTTGAAAAGGAATGCAATGGATTAGTTGCGCTCGCTGAAACAACAGGATGGAGAGTACCCCGCATCATCCTTCAGGGTTCCAACGGGAATGAGCAATGGCTGCTGCTGGAATGGCTGGAAAAACAGCCTGCACATCCCAACGCCATGTACGGGTTCGGACAGGCACTTGCGCATATGCATCAGCGTGAGCAAACCTTCTTTGGCTGGCAGGATAACAATTTCATCGGAAGCCTGGAACAGATCAATGACAAAAGAGAACACTGGATTGACTTCTTCATAGACTGTCGCATTTGCCCGATGCTCAGCAAATTGCTGCAAACAGGCAGGATACGTAAGGATGAAGTGGAGCGGCTGATGGACGTAGTGAGCGCAATGGCAAAAGATTTTCCCGAAGAGCCACCGGCATTGGTACACGGCGATTTATGGAGCGGGAATTATATGATCGCCACTGAGGGTAAAGCCGCAGTATTTGACCCGGCAGTTTATTTCGGCCATCGTGAAATGGACATCGGCATGAGCCTTCTTTTCGGGGGATTCGACACAGCATTCTATAAAGGCTATGAATCAGTTTACCCCCTGCAAACCGGCTGGCAGCAACGCCTGCCCCTAACACAATTGTACCCGCTGCTGGTACATGCAGTTCTTTTTGGCGGTCATTATATCAGCCAGGCACTATCAGTTGCAGGTCTCTGAGCTGATTCAGAAATTCAGCGGCTGTTTCTCCCCGTTTCGTTGGGATAGAGCTCCGGCAATGGATCGCTCTGCCAGAAGAATTTGCTGTCAACATCCATCATGGATAGGCGACCAGTGAAGGCCGCGCCCGTATCGATGTTCCAAACATTGCATCCCTGCATAGGAATTGTCACATCAAAATACAAGGTGGGCGTATGCCCGATAAAAATTTCACTGAATAATTTCAGTCGCTTTGGATAAAGGGGCGAATTCGCATTGAGCCGTCGGTCCATCGTCAATGCCGTTTCCCAGAGCGTTCGATCCCAGCTGAAATTCGAAGTATGGAATTCATGCGCTGGTCCGTGCATAGAAGTAAATCCGGCGTGTATAAAGAGTCGGTTCTCTTCGTCTGTATAAAACATGCGCAGGGATTCAAAAAAGGCGAGGTGCCGCGCCCGGTCTGCTTCATTGACCATTGTATAACTCTTTGCCGTTGCCTGGCCACCATGTTGCAGCCAGGTCTTGTTCGCCTGGCCACTCCGCAGCCAATCCTCGCACCATTCGTCGTGATTTCCTTTGATAAATATACATGCCTGTTTGGTCCCCAGTTCCATCAACCATTCAATTACAGCTGCCGATTCACTCCAGCCATCTACATAATCACCCAGGAATATGATTTTATCTTGTTCACACACACACGCGCGCCCAAACAGCTGCTGAACAGCCTTAAGTCCACCATGAATATCACCTACTACAAGCGTTCTTCCTGCCAATAGATAATGTTTGCCGACTAAGATACCAAAACAGGGCGGCTGCCGCCGCTCATAATAAAAATTTCCGGGCTGACGTATATAAATTGTACTTTCATGCCCTGCAATTATCGTCTATGAGCATCGCTTAGGTTCGCCCCCATTGTAAAGAACCACTTCCCGTTTCAATTTTGTCGCGCAGGCCGATCCTGTGCCTGTATTTATTTGATCCCAAAACTGTTTTATAATGTCTTCTCCTTCTTCGAATAATCGGAGTATTGCTGGGTTTTATACATTGCTCAAACAAGCCATGAGCGGCGAGCATATGGACTTCACCAGTGGCAGCATCCGCAGGGCTGTGTTATTACTCGCCATTCCTATGATGCTCGAAATGTGCATGGAAAGTGTGTTTGCGGTGGTCGATATTTTTTTTGTCAGTCACCTCGGCAAGCACGCGACTTCTACGGTCGGACTCACCGAATCCGTCATTACGATCATTTACTCGCTTGCGATTGGTGTAAGTATGGCCGCGACAGCACTGGTTGCACGCAGAGTAGGTGAAAAAGATATCCCCGCAGCCGCCAGGGCAGGTATGCAATCTATTCTTGTGTCGGTAACCATCACAGTACTGGTGAGTATCGCAGGCTTTGTATATGCCGGCGATATCCTTCGGTTGATGGGCGCCGAGGCAGCAACAATAGCGTATGGTACAATATACACGCGCATCGTCATGGGCAGTAGTTTAATCATCATGTTGCTGTTCCTGATCAATGGCATTTTTCGTGGTGCGGGTGATGCGATGATGGCCATGAAAAGTTTGTGGATCGCCAACCTTTGCAATATTGTTTTATGCCCCTTGCTGATCAGGGGACTTGGTCCCATCCCTGGTTTCGGACTGATGGGAGCGGCTATGGCCACCACGATCGGAAGAAGCATTGGCGTACTGTATCAATTGTTCCACCTGTTTTCTGGCAAGAGCCGTTTACGTTTTCATTGGCAGCAATTAAAACCCGACTTGCGCCTGATACGATCCGTTGCCAGTATTGCATGGCCTGGCACCTTACAATTCCTGATTGGTTCCGGAAGCTGGATTATCCTCGCCAGTCTTGTGGTACAAACAGGCGGAAGTGCAGCCTCGGCGGGTTACCAGATTGGCATACGCATCGTAATGTTCTTTTTATTACCGGCCTGGGGGCTTAGCAATGCCGCTGCTACACTGGTCGGACAAAACCTGGGGGCACAGCAGCCAGACCGCGCAGCAGCCTCTGTTAAACAAACAGCGGTGTACAATGCGGTATTCATGGGATCGGTTTCGCTGATATTTCTATTGTTCGCAGGAGAAATCGTCGCCTGGTTCTCCGATGATGTAGCCGTTCGCGGTTATGCATCGGCGACCGTTCGGATCGTAAGTGCCGGCTATCTGTTCTATGGTATCGGCATGGTGTTCAGCAATGCATTCAACGGTGCAGGCGATACGCGCACCCCTACCATCATCAATATTTTTACGTTTTGGGTTCTCCAGGTGCCGCTTGCTTATTGCCTGGCGCGCTGGATGCAATGGGGACCAACAGGGGTCTTTGTTGCAGTGCCCGTTGCTGAAACTGCCGGCGCAATCGTTTCCGTTTGGCAGTTTCAAAAAGGTCGATGGAAAACCAAAATCATCTAAGCTCGACAATGCCCGCATGAACGCGGGCATTGTTCTTATCGTGTAAGCCCGATCGTAAAAATCCCAAGTACTAAAAAAGTCTTAATATTCAGTAGAATAAACCATCAGCTTGTAAAAAGAAAATACCTTCGCACACGAAAGCAAAAAAAATATTCGTTGAATCTTGTATCTGTAGAAGGAAGATAATATTTTGTCACAGTTGTGGTTGTTACGGCGGCCACAACAGGAAATCCAAATCGTAACCATGAAAACCATTTCATCCACCCTCTTGGGTGTTTCTATTTCCGCTTTTCTTTTGTGCATCCCCGTAAAGAACAATGCCGGTAATTACTCCACCACTACTGCGACCAGTTCTGTAATCAGCGTTTCGGCTGGCAAAGAGTCATCCCTGTCAGTTAAAGCACTCGCTGTTTATGACAGTCTTCGTTTGAAAAGCTTCGGCCTCACACGCGCAGCATTCAACTACGCCTATAAAGGCTTTAGCTACCTGCAGCAAAAAGGCATGCTGGCCCGTAATTCAATCCTTACTATTTGTGATTTTAGCCAATCCTCCAGGCGGAAGCGCTTATTCGTGGTTGACCTCAACAATTACAAAGTTTTAATCAATACCTATGTTGCACACGGACGCCGTTCGGGTTCCGAATACGCACAGCGTTTTTCCAATAGCCCGGAAAGCCACATGAGCAGCCTTGGTTTTTATAAAACAGAATCTACTTATTATGGTGGTCATGGCCTGTCCCTGAAAATTGAAGGACTTGAAAAAGGATTTAATGATCGGGCCGATGCACGCAATATTGTGGTGCATGGTTCGGAATACGTCGGTTCTTCTTTTATCCGCAACAATCCTTTCAACGGAAGAAGCTATGGTTGCCCGGCCGTACCCGCCACAGAAGTAAATAAACTCATCAATACAATAAAGGATGGTAGTTGTTTGTTTATATACCATCCAACCAGGAACTATTTGACACATTCGAAGATACTTAACAGTTAAGCTTGGACGTACACTACAGATGGTTTGGAAACAACAACAGCCTAATCGTACCCTATGATTGGGCTTTGTTTATTTTGGGGGTTGAAGGGTATGAGGTGAGAGGTAAGAGGCACAACTCCCGGAGGTAAGAGGCACAACTCCCAGTAATTCCCTTTTAAGGGTTTTTAATTTTACCTTTTTACTTTTGACTTTTCATACTAAGGCATTCGCCACCAACTGACAAACCGCGCCCATTGCAAGTCCGCTGTACACATCAAAGGGCACATGATCAGAAACAATAAATCGCGCCGTACACACAAGACCGGCAATGATGGTCGCGAGCGCGAACCAATAGCCACCGGAAACAGCGCCCGAGAACGCCATCCAGCCAAATAAAACGACCAATGCACCCACAGCAATTCCGTGCATGCTGATCTTATAATATATGTTGGCCATCATGCCGGCAATGCAGCAGATGAAAACGCCGAGCAACATGGCTACCAGGAAAGGAGCATCGTGCAGGTTGCGCGTCACGTACCAGATGTTGAAATAAAAGATCATCGATACGATATACGGTATGATGCGATCTTTTTGGGTTCGCAGAAAAATGCTCTGTACAAAACCCAGCGCCTTCATTAACACAACGCTGAAAAATGGCAGGAAGAGGGTGCTGAATGCCACCGATGCCAGTTTAAATATTTTGCCCTTGGCCGTTAGGCTTGCAAAACTATAGGGATCCTTGTATAGCAGGAATGCCGCAATGTAAGTGGGCAGGAACAGGGGGTGAAAAATAACAGAAATTAGTTGTCCGAACCAGCGCACTGGTTGTGACCATTGTGTATTGTGTGCAGGTAATACCGCCGTTTGATTGTCCATAAACGCCGTAAAGCTACAGCTCCTTCCGTAAACGGGCAACGGGGATATTCAGCTGTTCGCGGTATTTGGCAACGGTTCTGCGCGCAATATTGTAACCGCGTTCCTGGAGCAGTTCAGTAAGGCGTTCATCGCTTAGTGGCTTTTTCTTGCTTTCATCGCCTACCATATCACTGAGGATCTTTTTTACTTCACGGGTAGATACTTCTTCGCCGCTTTCTGTGCTAAGGGATTCACTGAAGAAAAATTTGAGGCGATAGGTACCGAATTCCGTCTGCACAAACTTACTGTTGGCCACACGGCTTACGGTAGATATGTCCAGGTTGGTTCTCTCTGCGATGTCTTTCAGGATCATCGGGCGGAGCGTGGTTTCATCGCCGGTGAGAAAGAACTCCCGTTGGTACTCCATGATGGTGCCCATTACACTGCTGAGGGTGTGCTGCCGCTGTTTGATGGCATCGATAAACCACTTGGCCGCATCGATCTTTTGTTTGATAAAGAGCACAGCCTCTTTCTGGCGTTTGTCTTTTTTACTGCCGCGCTCATAGTCCTTGAGCATATCGCGGTAGCCCTCGCTGATCCGCAAATCAGGCGCATTGCGCGAATTCAGCGTCAGCTCCAGTTTGCCGGCGTTGTTGAAAATAAAAAAATCGGGGATGATATAACTTTCGCCTTTCCCCGCTTCTCCTACATTGCCGCCCGGCTTGGGATTGAGCTTGATGATCTGTTGAATAATGTCCTTCAGCCCTTCATCGTCGATATTCAAACCGCGCTGGATCTTCTCGTAGTGCTTCTTGGTAAATTCTTCAAAATAATCTTCCAGCACTGTTATCGCCTGTTCTACCGGCCGGCCCTCACCCAATTTACGGTAGAGCTGCAGCAGCAGGCATTCCTGCAGGTTGCGTGCGCAAATGCCCGAGGGGTCGAAGTGTTGAATCTTTTCAATAATCTTTTCGATCTCTTCCTCTGACGCATCAATGTTCTGGCGAAAAGCAAGGTCATCGCGAATAGACGAGGTTTCCCGGCGCAAATAGCCGTCATCGTCGATACTGCCAATTACCTGCTCAGCGATTTTTTGTGTGCGCTCATCGAGGTTAAGCATACCCAGCTGATCGGCGAGCATTTCATGGAAAGAGGTCTCCACGCGTACGGGCACGGTTTTCTGTTCATCCGGGTCGCCATAATTATCGTCTCTCAGTTTGTAATCGCCGGGTTCATCATCGTTGTCCGACACATATTCGCTTACATCAATATTATCGTATTGCTCTTCGCTTCCGTCGGCTTCAAAGTCTTCCTCATTGCTGCTGTCAAACTCATCTTTCATCTCCTCCGTGAGATTTTCATCATGTCCCTCCTCACCAGACTCCAACGCAGGATTTTCTTCCATCTCTTCTTTTATCCGCTCTTCCAGGTTCGCCGTAGGCACCTGCAACAGTTTCATCAGCTGAATCTGTTGCGGCGACAGTTTCTGGAGTAATCTTTGTTGTAAACTTTGTCCCAGTGACATAAATTGCTCAGGGGTTTGTGCCGTTCTTCCAACGAAAATTTTTCGAAAAAAGGACCGCGATCCACAAAAATCAGGCCGTAATTTACATACAAAATCAGATACCGTGCGGCAACGTCTTATTAAAATTGTTGTTGTGTCCGGAATGCTAATTTTCCCTTTTTTGCTTTTCGCTCAGAAGCAAGGGGTTAGCGTATGCACCCCCACTATACGTTTCCCTGCATTTGGGGTTCAAAAAATAGTTACTCACCCCCGGTTCTTAATACCTCAACAGGCGGCTTTTGCCCCTTTCGCGGGCTTTTCAGGGAGTCTCCAGATTGCAGGATATTCACCACTTTGGTACAACCGCCAGCTCGGCTTTTTTTGTCAGAAGGAATGGCAATGGGAGAAGGCGACCAGCATACCCTTCCGTTTCAGGCTCGGCAGTGTCGAGTATGTTGATCGATTAGAGGGGAAACATCCTGGTCGTTAGTCCTGAGTCATCAGTCATAGTCGTTCATAGTTTCGGGTTCATAGTTCATGGTTGTCCCAGCTCAATTCATGTTTCGCCCAACTTGAAGCCTGCCGCTGGATACTCGCAGCTCCTGCACTCAATGCATCCCAGCATAAAGTAGGTGGTGGTGCACAGAAGAACTTTAAACCTTAAACTCTTAAACCTTTAAACTATTCTTAGCGCTATCGCAAAATCATCTGCCAGCTTGTTCTCTGGTAAGGAGATTTCAAGTCCCTGTTCTGTTTGACGAAATGCGAGGGATTGGTTTCCGTCGACCAGCTCTACTTTTTGTGGTTGTTTTCTCAAATGAGCATTGCCGGCAGCCAGACTTTTAATCACGGCTTTTCCACCGTCGGGCCATCCGAGAAGCGTTGCATAAAGGGTTTCGCCTTTTACCGCAAACCGAACATCCTTGTCGGTGAATATTGTTTTGCCTTCGTTGAATCCCTGTGCATTCAGCTTCGCCTGGTTTTCGGTAGAAGGTCCTTCGCCATAGATCACCCAGGGACGGGTATCGTAAATGCTTTCGCTGTTTGCTTTCATCCAGCGCGTAATATCAGCCACCACCGCACGCTCCTGCTCATCAATCGTTCCATTGCCCCGCACCGGTATATTCAGCAGGTAATTGCCGTTCTTACTCACCACATCTACCATTGTTTGTATCACCATCTTGCCCGTTTTATATGCTTTGCGATCATACACGGAGCGATCATAATGCCAGTGACCAAGGCATGTGTCGGTTTGCCAAACAAATGGCTGTATTTCGTTCGCTTGTCCTCTTTCAATATCCCATACCAGGGCTTTGCGCTGTTCTTCGTCCAGGATCTTTCCATTGATAACAGCCTGCACGGTACCATGCTTTTTAATGCTGCTGTTGTAATGGTGGGCCGCAATGCGCAGGCCCGCATCATTGATCGGCCAGAAGGGTAATTGTGAATCGTCGAAATATAAAATATCGGGCTGGTACTTGTTGATGAGGTCGATCGTGCGGTTAACAAATTTTTCAATGTATGCTTTGGATGGAGGATAAACGCCATTCCCCCAATGCCACTGCCGGTGAATGGAACCATTGTTTAAACTGTCTTCACTCAATGCATGCTGTTGTGCATATAGTTCCTGCGGGTCCAGTCCCTCCCACCATTTTCCTTTCCCATCTGTTTTTGTAAGATTGCCATCATAAGGAATGCCTGCCATCGGGCCGGCTTTATCGCTTCGTTGCGCTGTTTCAAACCAACGCCAGGCATGCGCCGCATGAATGCTGCACCCAAAAGGAAGTCCGTTCGCCCTGGCCGCCTTTGCCCAGCCTCCGATAATATCTTTCTTTGGACCAATCCTGGTAGCATTCCAGTTCGGCTGGTACTTGCTCTCGTACATGTCGAAATTATCGTGGTGGTTGGCCATCCCAAAAAAATAGCGCGCACCTGCTGCTTTGTACAACGCAACCAACTCTTCCGGATTCCAGGCTTCGGCTTTCCACTCATGGATCACGTCTTTGAATCCAAATTTCGAAGGATGCCCATAATGTTCAAGATGGTGCTTGTACTGGTAACTGCCTTCTTCATACATACCCCTTGCATACCAGTCGCCGGCTTCAGGCTGGCACTGCGGACCCCAATGAGCCCAGATACCAAACTTTGCGTTCCGGTACCAATCCGGCACTTTGTATTGCTGCAATGATTCCCAGGTGGGCATAAAAGGACCGGCGGCAATCGTTTCATTTCCTGTTAATGATCTACCGAGCCCCGCACCGAATCCGGTTCTCGCTAAAGAAAAAGCAGGAATCGCAAGGCCGAGTTGTTTAAGAAGTCTTCGTCTATGCATGAGCGTGAGCTTTTAGGTGTTGGATGTTGGTCATTAGTGAGTCTTAAGGCTACAAGCTGCAGGCTTGATGCTCCTAATCGGACGTCTTGGTTGCAGATATCGGGCTTAGTTGTTTGCTATTGACAGATTTTGAACAGCGACCGTTTTTGCATTTTTACTTTTACATTCTCTTCCCATCTCTTACCTCTTACACATCACCTCTTACCCCATACCCTGCGCGGATAAAAAAGGCTTAAAACTTATTACTTACCACTTAGAACTTTCCTCACCGTCGCCACAATCGCATTCCCCTTATCGTTGAGCTGCTCTTCGGTCCAGAGTAACCCGATCGCTGTAGAAATACATCGGCTCATAACGGCATCGCTTACACTAAAATTTTTGCTGGCGTGCAGTACAACAGCTGCGCGGTGTTCGGGAGAGAGAGCGTTCAGGCTAAGTGCCTGCTTAAGGTGATCCCATTTACGGATATAATGCCAGTTATTATCATACCAGTAAAAATTACCGCCAAGGATACCCTGTTCTTTGAGGGAAGCCACCACGGCCCGCGTTGCTTCTTCAGTGGGCAGGAACCAGCTGAGAAAAGTGCAGCTATCGCCCTGGGGATCGGGTACACGCCGGAAACTGATTTCCGGAACGGCCGACAAAATAGTTTTCAATGCGGCGTGGTTACGCTTTTGAATATCGAGGAATTGACTGAGCTTTTGTATTTGCGCCAGTCCAACCGCTGCATGGAGTTCAGAGATCCTGAAATTATAACCGAGGAAGGGATGCAAGTCGGCACCACGGTCCACCCCTTTGTGATCATGTCCGTGATCGCTGTAACCGTCACTCTTTACAAATACATCGTCGCGGTTACTCATAATTACGCCACCTTCTGCACAGGTAATGGTTTTTACAAAGTCGAATGAAAAAGTACCGGCGTCACCAATGGTGCCCAGCATTTTCCCTTTGAATGAGCCGCCAATACTCTGGCACGCATCTTCCAGCAAAACGAGGTTGTGCTCTTTACAAATGGCCTGCAATGCATCCAAATCTGCCATGCTACCGCACATGTGGACGGGCATCACACATTTGGTTTTTGCGGTGATGGCTTTGCGAACGGCATCGGGATTTAATGTGAGCGTGTCATCCACATCAACAAATACCGGTATTGCGCCAACACTTATTACTGCTTCAAAACTCGCCACAAAGGTGAATGATGGCAATATGATTTCATCTCCATAACCAATACCAAGGGCCGCCATTGCCGTTGTAAGCGCAGCGGTTCCACTGCTTACCAATTGTGCGTGTGAACAACCGAATACTTTGCAAACCGCCGCTTCAAGTTCTTTTGCTTTCCAGATTCCTTTGCGCGGACCATCGAATCCATACCGCA
Organism: Bacteroidota bacterium; assembly: GCA_028876035.1. Classification (GTDB taxonomy): domain Bacteria; phylum Bacteroidota; class Bacteroidia; order Chitinophagales; family Chitinophagaceae; genus JACMLD01. Next base: position 6,089 of record JAGWTK010000035.1, on the reverse strand, counting down.
TCAGGATACCGGTTTCCAGGACGTCGTTTACTTCACTGCGTTCTTCTGTTCCGAATAATTCAAATCCGGGCATATCAAAATGATTTTAGGTAGTAATGGTAAGTGAGCAAAGGTAGCAATAAACCCAGTCAGCGGACGGGCAAAAAGGCCGGTGCACTCTCATTGTTTTGAAAATCCAGGCTGGTAACCGCGAGCTGTTTAAGCGGATTTCCATTGGAAGGAATTACCACTTGAACGGTATCTGCTGCAGTGACTATCTTCAGAATATTTGCCGGCAACAAGTCCAACGCGCCGGAGGCTGAATAAACAATAAATGACTTTACCTTTTTTTGCCGCTCCTGGTTCACGATGGAAACAGTATTCTTCATACCCTCCTGCCACTGCAATTGCGGTGCCGCGGGGGCAACGCTGTCTATCCAGGCCATAGGCGGAATGATAGCAGGGTAACGATAATAATGGTTGCGCAAACTATCGTTCCATCCATTAGGATTTTTGTCAAAGGTCTTACTGCTAAAATAAATGGCACCGTCAATGCCCGGTGTTGTACGGATGGCGTCAATCATACGCGGCAGTTGATTCCGGTCGCGCCAGGCGGCGTTGCTGCCGGCACGGTAAATGCCCAGCCCGATATAACATTGCTTCCCATAACTGTGTTTACTCCACCAGTCGATCAACACTTCATACGGTGCTGCGCTGTGTCCGAATTCCCAGTAAAGTTGCGGTGCTACATAATCGATCCAGCCTTGCTTCAGCCACAGCACGATATCAGCATACAGGTCGTCGTAGTTGGTTTGACCGGCCTTTGTGGCGCTGCCAACACTGTCTTTGCTGTTATTGCGCCAAACCCCGAACGGACTAATTCCAAAGCGGCAGTAGGGCTTCTCTTCGCGGATGGCTTTGCTTAATGCAAGGATGATACTGTCGGTATTGCTGCGGCGCCAGTCTTCCCTGTTAAGACCATTTCCATATTTGTTAAAGCTACTATCATCGGGAAACGCTTTACCGGCAATGCGATAAGGATAGAAATAATCATCGAAATGAATGGCGTCTACATCATACCTGCGAACAATATCGCGAATCACGTTTACCACAAAATTCCTGCCTTCTGGATTGCCCGGATCGAAATAGCGTTTGTCGCCATAACTAAGAAACCAGTCCGGGTGAATGCGCGTGATATGGGTGGGGGCGATGGATGATTTACCAATCTGGAATTCGGCCCGATAGGGATTGCACCAGGCATGGAATTCCATTCCACGTTTGTGCGTTTCCGTTACCATAAATTCCAGTGGATCGTAAAAAGGAACCGGTGGTCTTCCCTGCTTACCCGTTAACCATTCGCTCCATGGCTCATAGGGCGAGGGATAAAAGGCATCTGTACTGGGGCGAACCTGTACCACAACGGCATTCATGCCATTGCGCTGGTGCATATCAAGCAGGCGGATGAACTCGGCTTTCTGGCTTTCGGTGCTGTAATTGCCTTTAGTTGGCCAGTCGATATTGTCGACTGTTGCCACCCACACGCCACGAAACTCATGCTTTGGCTGTGCCGATACCAGGATTGATGCGAGGAAGAGACAAGCAAAAAAATATAGGGCCGTTTTTAGATACATGCCGGTGAAACGTGTTTTTGAAGGGGAAAATTACACTATTCAGTGCTTCGGATTTTATCGAGCAACTGATTTAACAGTAAGGCCTGCTCCTCTGTAAGATTCCGGAGGATATTGTCGATGTCTTCCTGGCGGCTATCGATCCTTTCCAGCAGGGCGCGTCCTTTGTCGGCGATGCTCACGTCTACCAGGCGGCGGTCCCCTTCACAGGTCACTTTTTGAACCAGGTCTTTTTTTACAAGCCTATCGACGATGCGGCTGGTATCGCTCATTTTGTCGAGCATACGTTGCCTTATTTGCAGTGTAGAAATCGGCTTGCCGGCGCCGCGGAGGATCCGGAGTATGTTAAATTGTTGCGGGGTAATGTCAAACTCATCCAGAATTTTCTTCACCCTTTCATTGGCCCAGTTCGAGGTAAAGAACAAATTGATGCCCGCTTTCTGGTGCTCGTTCCTGAACTTGTTCTGACTGATGTCTTTCTCGATTCCCATAGTGGATGTTTATCGTTTAGGAATGCTAAATTACAATTCTGCCACCACCCTCATCCCCGCAGTTAACGTAAAAACGGTAAAAAGGTGATGGGCTTCGTGCAAGAGGAAAAACTCCGACCATTGAGCCACATCAAACCCGCCGTACAATGGATGAATGCCCCGCCGGCGAAGACCGGTTTCATTCAGCTGTGTAAGATGGTTGTTAATCAGAAAACGCTGGGTGTTGAGGTCTTCCATCAATTCCGGCAGCGCGCGTTGGCAGCATTCCCGGAACAATGGATCATTGTCGGCCGTGTACCGGTCAAACAGCGGCGAATCTTTATGGGCAATCTTGCGAAGGCGTTCAAGGAAGGTCGGCTGGTAGGCCACCAGGTGGGCAATGTTTTCAAAGGCACTCCATTTACCTGGCTTTACGGGCGCCCGTAGTTGCGTTTCGGTAAGCCCGCGGATGATCCCTGATAAACTTTCATGCTGGCTTTTCAACCGGCACTGAATCGTGTTCGGAAGTGGCATAGGCAATTTCTGGTTGGGGGATACAGCTATCCGTTCTAAAGTTCGGCAATTTGCCTGTTAATCGCTCCAAACCTTTGCGCCTTCACTGCAATTGGCGCAGATATCGATATTGCGACGGCTTTCGAGTACGCTTTTCCGGAAAGCCGCATAGGAGCCGTTCTCCCAAACTTCTTTGAATGAGGCATTTTTCAAATCACCCAGCCGGTGCTGTGCATCCTTGTCAAAGCAACAAGGAACGACCAGTCCGTCCCAGGTGATCACCGGCGCATGCCAGAGCCGCCAGCAATGATTGGCCAGGTTGTTCTTGGGTACAGTTTTATTGTCTTTTGTGCGTCGGTAGCGGCTGTAACGACTGATCGTTGGAATCAGCTGATTGGGATCCTGTTCGTAGTCGTATACCTGCGCTGTTTTCAGCCAAACATCGTCCACCCCAATATCAGCGGCCAGTTGCTTCACCTCCGCAATCTGGTGTTCATTGGGTTTAACAACAAGGAACTGGAAGATGATAAAGGGCGTTTTGCTTTTCAACGCGCGTTTCCATTTCACCATGTTTTTAGCACCTTCCAGCACTTTGTTGAGTTGACCGCCCACCCGGTACTGCTGGTACACATCCTGGGTAGTGCCGTCGATCGAAATAATCAGCCGGTTCAATCCGCTTTCGATGGTTTTGCGGGCATTCTCATCGGTGAGGTAATGCGCGTTGGTGGAAGTAGCCGTATAAATGCGTTTAGAAGATGCATACTGCACCATTTCCAGGAATGCAGGATTGAGGTAAGGTTCGCCCTGGAAATAAAAGACCAGGTAGAACAGATCGCGGTGCAACTGGTCGATGGTATTGGTGAAGAAATTTTGTTGGAGCATGCCGGTAGGACGCGTAAACGCCCGCAAGCCACTGGGACATTCAGGACAACGCAGGTTACAGGAAGTAGTGGGTTCGATGGCAATAGAGATTGGCAATCCCCATTGTACAGCTCGACCGGTCCACTTGCTCACGTAAAAACCCGCGAGCACTTTGGTCGCATTCCATGCCCGTCTCGGCGTAAGCCTCCCCAGCATTTGCATCGTGTCACCGAAATTCCATCTGCCCATAAACGGTAAAATTAAGGTGCGGTAATGATATTAACCATCCGATGCTATCAGTGTGTTCACAAAACTTTAGTGCTATACCAGTTATATTTGCAACAGAGCAGCTATCTGATGGCAAACCGCAGGAAGAAGAATAAATCCCGTGTTGTTTTATTGGTTGTATTGGTCATCTCCGGCACTTCATTGGCGGCCTGGTGGTGGTACCGGTATCACGCGACCAATTTTGTAACCTACCCCGAATTCGGGATTGCGGTACCGGAGAACTACCTGATCCACGGCATTGATGTTTCGCATCACCAGGACGATATCAACTGGGACCTGGTAAAAAGCATGCAGGTAAAAAAAATTAAAATCGGGTTTGCTTTTATCAAGGCCACCGAAGGTATTGGCAGGGTAGACAGTCGCTTCAACCGCAATTGGCACCAGTCGAAGGAAGCCGGGATGTGCAGGGGGGCCTACCATTTCTTCCTGCCCACCAAGAGCGGCAAGATGCAGGCGCAGAATTTTATTGACGTAGTCGACTTAGAGCGGGGCGATCTGCCTCCGGTATTGGATGTAGAACAGACCTACGGCGTGAGCACCGACAAATTGCGTAAGGAAGTAAAAAATTTTCTGCAAACGGCCGAACAATACTACGGTGTGAAACCTATTATATACACCAATGTTGATTTTTATAAGCAGTACCTGAGCGGACAATTCGAAGACTATCCTTTATGGGTAGCGCATTATTTGCGACAGGATACACCCCGCATCAGCCGGGAATGGTTGTTCTGGCAACACAGCGAAGCGGGCCGGGTGAACGGAATTACCTATAAAGTTGATTTCAATGTGTTCAATGGAGATTCGGTGGCGTTCCGGAATGTGTTGATGGAGTAATAAGTTATAAGTTGTAAGTCGTAAGTCTTTTTGCGATGCAAGGGTGCTGGCTGAGTCTCCATTTTGACCTGGAACACGAAGAATGTCTGCACTCACCATGAACAAAAAACCTGGAACTAAAAACTAAGAGCATGGGTATGGAGCCCGAGGTACAGGATTTTCTCAAGCGCGTGGTCTGGTCCATCAGCCTGGTGCTGGTATACATGCTCATCCTGTCTACATTCGGCATTGCGGCGGGCTGGTTCTTTTTTTATGATACCCCCACCTTGGGGAATTATGTTTTCTACACCTGGACTTTGGTTAGCACTGTTGCGGTGGTGTATGTTCTTATTAAATGGTGGCGAAAAAAGTTTAAAGTTTAAGGGTTTAATAGTTTAAAAGTTGTTTCTGTGCTACAGAACACCTGTACAGGTGATCCCAGTATGGTGAGATAAATCTGCACGCAGGCGATTTGACCTACAAGTTTGGTGCTACACGCAAAGAACTCTTAAACACTTAAACTTTTAAACCCTTAAACATCATTGATTCTTCGCATCCAAAATCACCGGACTACTTCCCTTGCCCATAATAATCACTTTTGCATTTTGTGATTTGGCAATCTCGAGCTGGGCTTTGATGCTTTCGTACTGCAATTGCTTGTCGGTAAGACTTTCACTGATCACCCGCTGGTAGTCGGCGATACCCTGGGCTTCCACGCGTTTTCTCTCAGCCTCCTGTTTTTCCTTTTGTAATACGAACTGCATTTTCTGCGCATCCTGTTCTGCATTGATTTTTTGCTCAATGGTGGCTTTTACCGATTGCGGGAGGGTGATATTTCGTACCAGCAGGTTTTCAAGCAGCAATCCTCTCTTACTAAAATCACTTTCGATGGTTTTGAAGATGCGTTGCTGGAATTCATCGCGTTTGGTAGAATAGAGCGCAACGGCCTCGTAGTAAACGGCGTTGTCGCGAATGCGCGTGCGCGTAATCGGGCGAACAATTTTGTCTTCATAGTCCTCCCCGGTCTCCGCCAGTAACCTTGGTGCATCATTGGGTACCACGCGATACAGGACAGACAGGTCGATGGTCACTTCCAGTCCGTCTGATGTGAGTACACGTATCGCGTCGTCACCTGTGCGATGGCCTTCGTCCGATACACCGCTCATGGTATAGTTCTGCGTTTTTACATCCAGCTTGATTACATCTACCAGGGGGTTGATAAAATGCAGGCCGCTGTTGAGCACTTCTTTCTGTACGCGTCCGAATAATTTTTGCACGCCTGCCTGTCCGGCCTCAATCTGGACGATACAGGCCGTGAGTACACCGAGCAAAATAATGATCATGGCAAGCAAACGTACGGTTCTTGAAAAATGAGCGAATTTGCTTTCGCTGCGGCTGATGGCAAATCCAACGAAGAGGAGGATGATGCCGAGGATGAGGAGTATCATGGTGGTAGGTTTGGTTTGTTGGGTATGTATCGTTTAACAGTTTAATAGTTTAAGGGTTTAATGGTTCTTTATGTGTAACGTCGCAAATC
>JAGWTK010000446.1 GCA_028876035.1 Bacteroidota bacterium | reverse complement strand
AAGTTCAGGTGATTGGTCCGGGCGTATTGTTGCAATTCCTTCTTTTTATCAGCAAGAATGCTGTAGATGGATTTTTTCCCGGTTACGGGTAAATAACTGCCTCCCTTCCTGATGAAATAACTGAGCTTGCTATCGGCATAGCGCACGATCCCATCGTCGCCTGACTTCAATTCTTCGCGGATGCTTTTGGTTTCCTTTACCAGCAGCTGCAGGTTACCTTCATACAATACACAATAAAACCCGGTAAGTGGAACAGCGCCTGGCGCATCGGTCCGGATAAGCCGTACGAAATAGTAGCCGGCCAATTCAAAGGCGTTGACCCGTTCGTTGATTAGCTGGAAACGATGTGATTCATCCCGGAATACCAGGCAGTCGATAATCTCATTATAGTGCAGCAATACGCTGTCGTACCGGATGCCGTCGTATACCACGGTTCCCAACATAGGCTTATCGCTCAAAAACCAGGGATGACCTTCTTTGAATCGGAAGGTATAGTCAGCATACTCGGTACCGTTATACAAACCAGATTGTACGCCCACGAAACGTTTGTAGAGAAAGTTTGCTTTGCTGATTGCGGAAGACAACAGGCTGCTGTCGGACTGAGACCGTGCGGGCATGCCGGCAAACCAAAAAAATAGTAACAGGGAAAGCGAGGCCCTTCCGTTCCATCTCATAAGCAGTAGTTAGTCAGTGCAGGTATGGGTAAATATAAAGAAAATACTTTCTCAACTGGGATGCGTCCGTTAAAACCGGGTTAATACACACAGTGATGCCCGGGTTTGATTTACGAATGTGTAGTTTGAACCTGTATTCTCTCTACGTCTTTTATTTCCATCACCAGTTCGCTGCCATAGGCAGAAGCCGGTGTTTGGTAGCCTGCGCGGTGGATACCCCTGAGCACTTTTTGTGTAATCAGCAAGCTGGCATCGGCGGTTAGTGAATAGGCCTCTGGGCAACGAAGGAAAGCGGTGAGCTTATTCCCGGCCCGGTTGGATACAGTGGCGCGGATCAAGCTAACTGCTTTAGCGCGCTGAAGGTCACCCGGTCCGTCAATACGTTGATGTATCAGCCCCGTAATTTTCCGACGCATAAATTTTGTGCACAATAACCAGTTAAATAATACCTGGCCTTTCAAGAACCACCAGGTCGTTCGTGTTACTGCTGTATAGGTGATAATATTCGGGATATGCGTACTGTACCAGGCGGTGCTGATATCGCCCCAGGGGATACTCATCACAAAAGCCTTTTCTTTCCAGGGCGTGAATTCAACTTCCATCCCTCGTTTGCCTACTGGTTCCCCGGTAATGCGACCATCGCTTCTGATGGCGCCGGGCAAACCGAGTCGTTCTGCTGTTGTAATTGCAGTGCCATGTGACAGTGAGCTGCCTTTGATGGCGAAGGCTATTTCCAGGCTGCTGGCCTCGGGCATTTGCTGCGCAAGAAAAAGTGCGAGGCAATCAGTTGGGACTACATCGAATCCTGCGCCGGGCAGTATCATAATGCCTGCTTCGAGGGCCTGGTGGTGGTAGGCGCGTATCATCTCAAAGACGGCGGTATCTCCGTTCAGGTCGATGTAGTGTTTCTTCAAATCAAGACAGGCTTCAATCAGCTGCCTTGCAGTTCGGTCAAAAGGACCAGCGGCATTCACGACCAGCTGTACATCCCGCATGATGGTACGCAATTGCGCGGCATCGTTAATATCTGCCACCCGAAACGGATATCCGGTCTCCCTGGATAGTTGCTTCAGGGCAGCCGCGTTTCGCCCGGCCAGGACCGGGCTAACCTGGTATCGCGCAGCGAAACGCGCGATAAGCTTACCCGAGTAACCGTTGGCACCATAAAGAAGAAAGCTTGCATTTGTCATGGCTGAAAAAAAAAACAGGGATGCCAAGCACCCCTGCGTAATCTCATAATATGACCAGCATACTATTTTACGTTCTTGCTCACGATTTTCGCGAGGTCGAACATAGAAATCTGTGATTTACCACCGAAAAGCGTTTTCAGTTTTGCATCTGCATTGATCATACGCTTGTTCTTTGTATCCTGGAGTTTGTTCTTTTTGATATAGTTCCAGATTTGCTTGATGATTTCAGTACGTGGAAGTGATTTTCCACCGATAACTTCAGCTAAAGCAGCACTGGGTGCCAGGGGAGCCATGAAGGCTGCGTTGGGTTTGCGGGCAGATTTCTTTTTGGCAGCTTTTTTAGGAGCAGCTTTCTTAGCGGCTTTTTTTGGAGCTGCTTTCTTTACCGCTTTCTTGGCGGCTTTTTTCGGAGCAGCTTTCTTGGCTGCTTTTTTTGCTTTTGCCATTTTGATTTCGAATTTAATTGTTAGTAATGCGGAAGCAATGGGTTTACTCCCCTGCTAAAATAGAACAGTGTTGGGGAATAATCTAAAAAGTTATTCACACAAGGGGATTACTCCAGCCCTGTTTTCATAGGGAAAATGCATCTTCTGCAACCTGTTTCCCTAGGGAAAACGGCTTCCTGTAGAAATAAATCCACGTAATCCGCGCCAGGCAAGGGTTTCAGCTCCGGCACAAGGATTGAACGCTACCTGTTATTTATCACCTGATTTAACATTTTTACTATGTCGGATATCAAATTTGCACTCGGATTTATTGGCGGCATCGCAGCCGGTTTCATTGCTGCCACGCTTGTTTCGCCCGAAAAGGGAAGTGTTTTGAGAGGGAAAATTGCCGATTCTGTCACTGAGTTCGGTGAATGCATCAAAGATTCCTTGCTGGAAATGATTGGCGAAACAGCTGGGTCGGATAACAGCGATGATATGCAGAAGAACAGTCTCCCGCCTGTTGGTCCGCACGCGATGGGATAGTTATTCAGGTTTCTTGTATGCTTTAACCCACTTGCATGAAAAAAAATAACAAAAACAAATCGGGCTTTTTCGAGCGCTTTTCTTCCTCTGTAACGCGTGCTACCGGAAGTACTGCCGCATTTATCACAGCGCTCGTGATAGTGTTGGTATGGGCAGTTTCGGGACCTGTTTTTCATTATTCTGAAACCTGGCAGCTGGTAATCAACACCGGTACCACCATCATTACTTTTCTCATGGTATTCCTGATCCAGAAGGCACAGAATAAAGATTCGCTGGCCATACAGCTTAAATTAAATGAGCTGGTAGCCGCGCATGAATTTGCCAGCAACCGACTGGTGGATGCGGAAAATATGACAGAAGAGGAGATGCGGATTATCCAGAAGTACTATAGCAGGCTAAGCTTGCTGAGCAAAAAGGAAAAAAGTTTACAGGAATCGCATTCGATCGATGAAGCAACAGACGACAGTCGGGAAAAGAAAGAACGCGAAGCGCTAAAAAGATCGGCAGGAAGAAACAAGCCCGGCAATAAGCAGTGATGCAAAAGTTACACATGATTTTCTGTGTTACACCATTCTTTAACCTGCCAGGGGTACCTGTTTCCATTTAACATGAAATTAATTTTCCCGGGGAACGCAGCCTCGGCCTGCTTTTCCTGCGAGCAGCTTTTTTCAGCGTTTGTAAATGGAATTGTTTTTGATCAGTCAATATCATTAATCCGGCCACCCAGCGAAAACAGCCAATCATTAATACCAGGAACTATGCTAACGAAACTGAA
>JAGWTK010000445.1 GCA_028876035.1 Bacteroidota bacterium | reverse complement strand
AGAAAAAACCGCTGTAAAATACTCGCATGCGGATATTGCCGACAATGAATCTATACAGGACTATACCGCCTACCGTTATGGTACCCTCAGCAATATTATTGAGTACGGCGCTGACCATACAATGAAAGTACAACCCGGGCAGGATCACCTCGATACCTATCCCTTCCTGAAAAACGATTATGCGTTTAAGGTATGCCGCATAGAACCGGAAAACAATATCCACGTCGTGCTGGAAGCGTTTACGCGCATCAAAAAAATGCCACTGGTCATGATCGGCAACTGGAAAAACAGCGAGTATGGCCGGGATATGTTTAACAAATACCACAAACACCACAATATCATTTTACTGGGTCCTATCTACGACCAGGGAAAGCTGGATATGATCCGGGGCAATGCCGCGATCTATGTACATGGACACAGCGCGGGCGGTACCAACCCCTCGCTGGTAGAGGCAATGTACCTGGAACTACCGGTGATCGCCTACAATGTTTCCTACAATAAAACAACCACCGAACAAAAAGCCTGGTACTTCCGCGAAGCAGATGAACTGGTGAAGATCGTGGAAACATCTAGTCCGGCTGAATGCAGGTCAAATGCTGCGCGCATGAAAGAGATTGCAGATCGCAGGTATACCTGGAAAGTAGTGGCCGACAAATACAGTTTCCTCGTACACCAGGTACTTGTCACCAAAGAGAAGGTTGGCGTACGGCCAACATCAGGCAACCTGCAAATGGATGACCTGCTTAGCCTCGAAATGGGCCACCTTGCTTATCCATCCTTATTCTACGAAAAACGTTAAACCCAATTTATGAACAGTTACCTGATCAATATCTGCCTCAGTTTTGTCATCTCCACCATATTCTGTCTCCTGCTGGTACCCGTCATCGTGCAGGTGAGCTTAAAACTAAACCTGGTAGATAAGCCCAATGAACGCTCTGCACATAAGATACCCGTTCCCCGACTGGGCGGAGTTGGCATATTTATCAGCACACTCGCCGGGATTGTTATCAGCAGGAATGGCTTGCATGCCATAGCTTCCTGGCCAGTGTTGTTTTCATCTACCAGCATCTTGTTTCTGGTGGGCATCTGGGATGATCTCAAATCCCTGAGTGCAAAACTGCGCTTTGTTATCCAAATTTGCTGCGCAACAGCGCTGGCGTCAACAGGCATCCGCCTCACTTCATTGTACGGCATCTTTGGAATCCATGAACTTAATACGGCGGGGCAATACATCATCACCGTGTTGATCATTACCGGTACTACCAACGCATTTAACCTTATTGATGGCATCGACGGGTTGGCGGGCGGACTTGCATTCATCAGCATTTGCGTATTGATGGTGGTTTCCTGGAAACTGCAGTTGTACTCATTGGTGGTGGTACTTGCTTCGCTGGCAGGTGGACTGGCAGGATTTCTCAAACACAATTTCAACCCCGCAAAAATCTTTATGGGCGATGGGGGGTCGCTTGTCCTTGGTTATACAATGGCGTCTGTAGGTATCCTGCTGATTGAGTCGGCGGCCAAAACACCCCATTTGAGCAAGCCCTCTGATGTAGCTATTTTGGTGACTTCGATCCTGGTTATCCCTGTATTCGATACCATTCGTGTTTTCGTGCACCGCATCCGGAAGGGAAAGTCGCCTTTTTCTGCAGACAAGACACATATTCATCACCTTTTCCTCGTGGCCGGTCTCAACCACAAAAAGACAAGCATGATCCTCTACTGCTTCTCCCTGTTGCTGGTTTTATTGGCGGCCGTTCTGCCTTATGCCACGGGGATGTCCATTACCATCATTTCGATGGTAGTGATTTTTCATATCATTACAGAGATCCTACGCATTAACCAGGGCGTAGAAACCTGGCTGGCCATCATCAAAAAAATTGAGCGGGAGGGCATTGCCTGATCCCGTCCTTTTCACTGCAAACAGCCTTCTTCCGGGAAGGCTTTTTTTATTAAGGCAGAATAGGTGTCATTGCAACAATTAAAATCCTACCTTTCGGGTAATCATCATCTATTTTTATGTTCAGGAAATTGATTGCCGCTGTTTTGTTATTGAATGGTTTAACAGCCGCGGAGGGTCAGCATACGATTGCGGTGAACCTTAACGGACCCGGCGTGCAGGTGCCCGCTACCATGTGGGGCATTTTTTTTGAAGACATTAATATGGGGGCAGATGGTGGTATTTATGCCGAACTCATAAAAAACCGCTCCTTTGAATTCTACCGGCCGATGATGGGCTGGAAAGTATTGGGGAAACCGCAAACGGAAGGAGATTTTGAGATCATGAACCGTAGCAGTGAAAACACCGCCAATCCGCGTTTTCTGCGGGTGACGCTTCACAATAGTGCAAAAGGCAGTATCGGCCTGGTGAATGAGGGCTTCCGCGGAATGGGTATCAAGAAAGATATTACATACCATTTTTCTTTGCAATACCGCAAAAGCGCCGGCACCGTAAACTTGCACCTCGCACTTGTAAACGAAGCAGGCCAACCCATCGGCGAAACAGTATTAACGCTCAACAATAGCGACACCTGGAAAAAGGACAATGCAAGCTTTACCGCTACGGCTACTGCAATGAAAGCCAAACTCAATATTTGGTTTGAAGGCGACGGACCATTGGATCTCGACATGATTTCATTATTTCCTACGGATACCTGGAAGAACCGGCCGGGTGGTATGCGGGCCGATATGGTGCAAAAGCTGGCTGACCTGAAACCTGGCTTCATCCGGTTCCCCGGCGGCTGCATCGTAGAAGGATTTGATCTTTCAACCCGCTACCAATGGAAAAAAACCATCGGTCCGCTGGAAGAGCGACAGCTGATCATCAATCGCTGGAACACTGAATTCGCCGATCGGCAGGCACCAGATTATTTCCAGAGTTTCGGACTGGGCTTTTTCGAATATTTTCAACTGGCAGAGGACATCGGCGCGCAGGCTTTACCGATCCTCAACTGCGGGATGGCCTGCCAGTTCAATTCTTCCGAACTTGTTCCCCTGGCAGATCTTGGTCCTTATGTACAGGATGCGCTCGACCTGGTGGAATTTGCTAACGGCGATACTCAAACGAAATGGGGCAGCATTAGGGCAGCGATGGGACATCCCGCGTCTTTCCACCTGCAAATGATTGGAATCGGCAATGAAAACTGGGGTCCGCAGTACCTCGAACGCCTGGCAGTGTTCAGCAAGGCAATCAAAGAAAAATACCCGGAGATAAAATTGGTAAACAGTTCAGGAACCGATCCCATAGGCGCACGGTTCGATTACCTGAATGCTGCCCTGCGCGCGTCGCAGGCCGACCTGATCGACGAGCACTACTATCGGCCGCCGCAGTGGTTCTTCAGCAATGCCAAACGATACGATAATTACCCCCGCACCGGTTCCAGGGTTTTCGCGGGGGAATATGCGTCTCATATGAGCTGGGACATCCCTGGTGAAAAAAGGAACTGCTGGTTGTCGGCCCTGTCAGAAGCGGCATTTATGACCGGCCTTGAACGCAATGCAGACGTAGTGCATATGGCATCTTATGCACCGCTCTTTGCACATGCCGAAGGCTGGCAATGGTCGCCAGATCTTATTTGGGTAAACAACCTACAGTCGTATGGTAGTCCGG
>JAGWTK010000034.1 GCA_028876035.1 Bacteroidota bacterium | reverse complement strand
GCCTTACTTTTTGTCTTGAAACAAAAAGTAACAAAAAATTCAAGGCTGCGTATAGGATATAGGGTTTATTTGGGATTTATGGATTTTTAGATTTCTGGATTTAGGTTCTCCGTAGTTAAGGACTTAGCACTTAAAATTTAGAACTTGTCTTTTCGCCTTAGTTTTTGTCTTGAAACAAAAAGCGCTGCCGCAAGCGTATTTTTTTCGATGGATCGCCTCATAGCCGGCGGGCTTCGTACCCCAAACGCCACTACTTTTTCCTTTGCCTATTAAAGCCGGGCAGTGGCACGATTATCGTGCCGACAACAGTTCAGCAGTACAGCAAAGCTCACGGAAAAACAAGGTGGCTTATTGGGGTACTGGTGTCAGACTTACAATAGCAACCCACTTTTCTTATTAGATCCCTATTTGACTCACCTGACGAGGCACCTTACTAACTGGTGTCAGTTTTTCCGCGTCGCAGTGACTTAGAACTTAAAACTTAGAACTTAGAACTCCCCGTTCTTCAGCTTAATATAACGAGATCTATCTCCGCTGCTGACAGCTTCGTGAGCAGACTGTTAAAGGTATTCGTCGCCAGGATCAGCCGGAACAAGTTGAAATGCGGCTTGCCGATGCAGACCGTGGTGATCTTTCTTTCTTCACACTGCTCGATGATTGTCTTTGCAATGTTAGCACTTTCCACTTTGATCACTTCGGCGCCGGATTCGGTGGCCAGTTTGAAATGGTTGATGAGGTGCCGCTGTTTGTCGAGCGGTATCTTGTCCGCACTTTCCTTTGGCGTTTGCACGTACAGTAAATACCATTTGCTGTTGTAATAGTTCGCCAGGCGGGCGGTTTTGCGGATTACATTTTTGGCTGTTTTTTCATTGGAACTGATACAGGCCAGGAAACGTTCGTGGTTGCCCGCATAGGCATGGGTGACTTCTTTTTCTACTTTACGCTCCACATGCGTGGCTACTTCTTTCAATGCCAGCTCGCGCAATTGCAGGATATGCTCGCTGCGGAAGAAATTACTGAGGGCCGTGGCCACCTTGGTTTGATCATAGATCTTGCCTTCTTTCAGTCGTCCGATTAGTTCATCTGCGGTAAGGTCGATATTCACCAATTCATCGGCCCCGGCCAGTACCGCATCCGGTACCCGCTCTTTTACTTCTACCCCCGTGATATCTTTCACATCGTTATTTAAACTTTCGATGTGCTGGATATTGATCGCACTGATTACGCTGATGCCGGCTTCCAGTATCTCTTCCACATCCTGCCAGCGCTTGGCATTCTTGCTGCCTTCGATATTCGTATGTGCCAGTTCATCAATGATCACCACTTCCGGCCGCAGGTTGATCACCGCGGGCACGTCCAGCTCCTCGAGTTCCTTGCCCTTGTAAAATAATTTGCGGCGGGGAATGACCGGTAGTCCGTCCAGCAAAGCATGCGTCTCTTTCCGGTTGTGCGTTTCGATATAGCCAATCTTCACATCAATGCCATTGCGCAGGAGTGCGTGTGCCTCCTGCAGCATGCGAAAGGTTTTGCCCACACCGGCACTCATGCCAATATAGATCTTCAACCGGCCCCTTCTCGTTTTTTTGATCAGGTCCAGGAACTGCTGCACTACCTGTTCTTTTTCAGACATCGCTGTTGCGTTTAGGCTTGATCGTTATTTCAGGTTGTCGAGGGCGATGTTCAGGGCTAGCACGTTTATCTTAGTCGGACCCGCCACGCCTGCGAGCGGCGCACTGGTATTCGCAATGATCAACTGTTCGATATTGGCCGCAGCCAGTCCGCGTGTTTTCGCAATCCTGGCCACCTGCACTTTGGCGGCATCGACAGAAATATCGGGGTCGAGTCCGCTACCACTCGCCGTTACCAGTTCTGCCGGTATAGAGGTTTTGGGAACACCCGGATTGTGTACCGCAAAGCTATCGATACGTGCCTGCACAGTGGCCAGGTAATCGGGGTTGGTGGGACCTTTATTGCTACCGCCTGCACCGGCGGCATTGTAGTCTACCGCCGAGGGCCTCGACCAGAAGTATTTATCCTGGGTAAATTTTTGTCCGACATTGGCATAGACTTTTTTTCCGTTCACGGTAAGTTGATCTCCCTGTCCTTTGCCTCGCGTCAATTTGCTGATGCCAAGGATCAGCAGCGTATAGATGCCGGCAAAGAATACCAGTGCTACCAGGGTAACCCGAATGGCGGGTGCAATATGTTCTTTCATATACATGCGTTTAATAGAAGAGTGATACAAGAAGGTCAATGAGTTTGATACCGGCAAAGGGGATGAGGATACCACCGAGTCCGTATATCAAAAGATTTCTCCGCAGCAACGCGCTCGCGCCAATGGGTTTGTAAGCGACTCCTTTCAACGCCAGCGGTATTAATAACGGGATAATGATTGCGTTAAAGATGACGGCAGAGAGGATCGCGCTTTCGGGTGAATGCAGGTGCATGATGTTCATGCCTTGCAGTGCGGGGATAGATGTGATGAACAAAGCCGGTACAATGGCAAAGTATTTGGCCACATCATTGGCAATACTAAACGTGGTGAGCGTGCCGCGGGTCATCAGCAATTGCTTACCGATTTCGACCACCTCGATCAGTTTGGTAGGGTCGTTATCAAGGTCCACCATATTGCCCGCTTCTTTGGCTGCCTGCGTGCCGCTGTTCATCGCCACGCCCACATCGGCCTGCGCGAGGGCGGGTGCATCGTTGGTGCCATCGCCCATCATGGCTACGAGTCGGCCCCCCGCTTGTTCCTTGCGGATATAGTTCATTTTGTCTTCGGGTTTGGCCTCGGCGATAAAATCATCTACCCCGGCTTTTTCTGCAATGAACTTTGCCGTAAGCGGATTATCACCGGTAACCATCACGGTTTTGATACCCATCTTACGCAAGCGATCAAAACGTTCCTGGATACCGGTTTTGATGATATCCTGCAATTCAATGGTGCCGAGTACCTGTTCGTTTTCCGACACCACCAGGGGCGTTCCGCCATTGGCGGCGATTTCTTTCACTTTGGTATCTACTTCCGCCGGAAACCTGTTGCCTGCATTGACGCAAATCCGGCGGATGGCATCAGCGGCACCTTTGCGGATCCGGGTCTGGTCGAAATCAATACCGGAGGAACGCGTTTCGGCGGTGAACTGGATATAACGGGGATGGTTAAGTGAAATCGTAGCAGGGTCAACGCCGGCAAGCTCGATGATCGATTTGCCCTCGGGTGTGGGATCGGCCATGGAGCCCAGCACTACCGCGCGGGTCAGCGCAGCTTCGGTAATGCCAGGTGCCGGGAAGAAATGCGTGGCCTTCCGGTTTCCAATGGTGATGGTACCGGTTTTATCCAGCAGCAATACATCCACATCACCCGCGGTTTCCACGGCCCTACCACTCTTGGTAATTACGTTAGCGCGCAGTGCGCGATCCATGCCCGCGATACCGATGGCAGAAAGCAGGCCGCCAATGGTGGTGGGTATCAAGCAAACAAACAAAGAAATAAAGGCGGCGATGGTCACAGGTGTTTGTGCATAGTCGCCAAAGGGTTTGAGGGTAACCGTTACGATAATGAATACGAGGGTGAAGCCTGCGAGTAAGATGGTCAGGGCAATTTCGTTCGGTGTTTTTTGCCGGGAGGCACCTTCTACGAGTGCGATCATTTTATCGAGAAAACTTTCGCCCTGTGAAGTGGTCACCCGCACTTTGATTTTATCGCTGAGCACTTTTGTACCCCCCGTTACACTGCTTTTGTCGCCGCCTGCTTCGCGGATGACGGGGGCACTCTCGCCCGTGATGGCGCTTTCATCGATCGTGGCCAGTCCGTCGATGATTTCACCGTCGGAAGGAATGATATCGCCTGCTTCGCAAAAAAAGACATCGCCTTTTCTGAGTTGGGAGGAAGGCACCAGTTTTACCTCGTTCACGTATATCTCGCCAACGGGTTGGATTAATTTGGCGGGTGTTTCTTCTCTTGTCTTTCTGAGACTATTCGCCTGTGCTTTACCGCGCGCTTCTGCAATCGCTTCAGCGAAATTGGCAAAGAGTAAGGTGATGAAAAGAACGGCTGTCACGATGATGTTGTAGACCAGGCTGCCCTGTGATTTTTCACCGAGGGCGATCCACACGCAAACCGCCATCATCACCGCCGTGCCTACCCAAACGGTAAACATCACCGGATTGCGGAACATCTTGCGGGGATCGAGTTTAACGAAAGATTCTTTGAGGGCCTCTTTCACAATGGGGCCTTGCAATATAGAATTGGAATTATCGCGTGTCATACAAATGAATTAATGCATGGAAAAATGTTCGGCAATCGGACCGAGTGCCAGGGCAGGGAAAAAGGAGAGGGCGGCTACGATGGCAATCACAGCAAAGACCATGAGTCCGAACGTAGCGGTATCCGTCTTGAGGGTGCCTGCGCTTTCAGGAATGTATTTTTTATTGGCCAGGATACCGGCAATGGCCACCGGTCCGATGATGGGCAGGAAGCGCGCGAGCAACATCACGATCCCACAACTGATATTCCAGAACGGCGTATTGTCGCCCAGACCTTCGAACCCGCTTCCATTGTTGGCACTGGCAGAAGTGAACTCGTACAACATCTCACTGAATCCATGGTAACCTGGGTTGTTCAGCCAACCAGCATAGACAGTTGGATTGTGTGCGAAGAGATAACTCGCCAATGCGGCGCTCACCAGGATTAAGAAAGGATGTAGTAGTGCGATGACCATGGCGATCTTCATTTCTTTGGCTTCGATCTTTTTGCCGAGGAATTCAGGTGTTCGTCCCACCATGAGTCCGCTGATAAACACCGCGAGTATCATAAACACATAGAAGTTGAGAAAGCCCACGCCCACGCCACCGAAGAAGGCATTTACCATCATGGCCAGCAGGGCATTCATACCAGAGAGGGGCAATAGACTATCGTGCATCGCATTCACCGAACCATTGCTGGTGACCGTGGTGCTGATCGCCCAATAGGCAGAGGCCGCCGCACCGAATCGAACTTCTTTTCCTTCCATGCTGCCATGGGGTTGTGCGATGCCCAGCTTTGCAATGGCGGGGTTACCGCCGGATTCATTCATTACCGTGGGTACCATCAATAAGAAGAACCCGAGCGACATCACCCCAAAGATGGTCCAGGCCAGCTTGCGGCGTTGCAGAATATGGCCGAGCGTAAAGATGAGCGCGATGGGTATGAGCAGGATCGCGATCGTTTCGATCATATTGGTGAAATAGTTCGGGTTTTCCAGCGGATGCGCCGAATTGGGACCGAAGAAACCACCTCCATTGGTGCCGAGTTGTTTGATGGCGACAAAAGCGGCTACTGGTCCACGTGAGACCTGCATGGTATCACCCTGCAGACTTATCTGCGTGGCCTTGCCGTCAAATGTCATGGGAACACCATTGAAGGCGAGCAGGACAGCCATTAGTACTGCCAGTGGAAACAGGACGCGGGTGCAACTACGCACAAACAGGAAATAGAAATTGCCCAATGCTTTGGTGGTCCTTTCTTTCATGGCGATGAATACCACGGCAGCGATGGCGATACCGCAGCCGGCGCTGATGAATTGCCAGAGCATGAGGGTGAGTTGCCCGAGATAGGAAACACCCGTTTCACCAGAGTAGTGTTGCAGGTTGGTATTCGTGATAAAACTAATCGCAGTATTAAAAGCCAGATCCCCGGTCATCGACGGATTGCCATCGGGGTTGAGCGGGAGTCGTCCCATATTGGTAAGGACCAGCATCGCGAGTACAAACCAAAACAGGTTGATAACAAGGAGCGCGGTGAGGTGCTGCTTCCAGTTCATCTCTTTGCGGGGATCGATGCCGCCGAGTTTGTAAAAGAGTTTGTCGAGCGGGTTGAATACAATATCGCTGCGTTTCGTAGTACCGCTGAATACAGCTGCGATGTATTTGCCGAGTGGGATGGCCAACAGAATGGTCAGCGCGTAAATGATGACCAGTCCGATGATGTCGGTGTTCATGGGTTAAAATTTTTCCGGTTTAATCAGCACATAGCACATGTACAAGAAAATGGCAATGGCGACGATGAAGAGGATGAGCATAGTCAAATGTTTTCGAAGTAATCAATGGCTTTAAAAAAAAGGAGGAAGCAGAGCAGGCCAACCAGGGTCAATAGTGCGGTTGTCATAACGGAACAATTGGTTTCGGCCAAACATGGCAAAGCCTGCGCCGTTGGCGGGGAGTTTTGCTAAATCGCTAGGGGAGAGTGGGTTGGAGGAAGGAGGCGAGGGGTAAGGGGTAAGAGGGGTATGCCGAAATGAAAGGGTGGGTTTTCATTTTGGTAGGGAGAGGCAAAATGAACCATATAGACATCCAGGCACATAGGGGGAAGTTGTAAGTTTTAAGTGTTGCTGCAAGGACATCCTATTGAACGTCACCCCTGAGCAGGCTGAACCCGCTTTTATGAACGTTACCCCTGCGCAGGCAGGGGTCTCCTGCTAAGAAGGCTGCACACAAGTGCATACGTTCAGAATCAGTATTCAAATCATGCTCTCGTAAAGATGCCCGCCTGCGCAGGCATGACGGAAATTCCCTATGTGCTATGCGGTAAAAAAATGCCCCGCAAAAAGACTTAAAACTTACGACTTATTACTTACTACTTAATATTATACTCCTCCAACTTCCTGTACAGCGTCGTCAACCCAATATTCAGCAACCTCGCCGTTTCGGTTTTATTTCCATTGGTATAATTGAATACTTTGCGGATATGCAATTGTTCGGCGCTGGCCAGGTCGAAGGCGGAGAGGGTTTGTCCGTCGCTGCGTTGTGCGGTTTGAAAATCGGCTGGGAGTGTGTCGGGTGTGAGGGTATCGCCATCGCAGAGGATAACACTTCGTTCAATGACGTTTTTAAGTTCGCGGATATTGCCCTTCCAGCCATGCAGGCGGAGTGCATCGAGGTAGGGTTTGGAAACAGATGTGATTTTTTTGTTGATCTTATTGCTGAACACTTTGAGAAATTCGCTTGCGAGTGCTTCGATATCGTCTGTGCGTTCCCGTAAGGGTGGGAGAGCGATCGAAAAAACGGAAATGCGGTAATACAAATCTTCCCTAAAGCGACCAGCATTCATCTCTTCCTGCAAATCGCGGTTGGTAGCCGCGATGATGCGCACATTTACTTTGGTGGTTTTGCTGTCGCCCACTTTCAAAAATTCGCCCGTTTCCAATACCCGCAATAGCTTGGCCTGGAGATCGGCCGGCATCTCACCGATTTCATCGAGGAATACCGTGCCGCCATTGGCTTCTTCAAAAATGCCCTTGCTGTCTTTGATGGCACCGGTGAAGGCGCCTGCTTTATGTCCGAATAATTCGTTTTCGAGTAATTCTTTGCTGAAGGCCGCGCAATTGATGGCAATAAAAGCGTGTTTGGAACGCGGACTCGCCTGGTGGATCGATTGGGCGAATACTTCTTTGCCGGTACCGGTTTCGCCTGTGAGCAATACCGTTGCATCGGTGGGGGCCACTTTGGAAGCAGCGGCGATGGCGCGCTGGATGCTGGCCGATTTGCCGATAATGCCTTCGAGCGAATATTTCTTGCCGAGCTGTTGTTCGAGTTGTTGTACTCTTTTTGCCAGTGCTGCTTTTTCTTTGGCGCGGTAGAGGAGCGGAATGATCTTGTTATTATCATCGCCCTTGGTGATATAATCGAAGGCGCCGTTCTTCATGGCCTGCACGCTGTCGGGGATGGTGCCGTACGCTGTCAGGAGAATAACTTCTACCAACGGATATTGCTGCTTGATCGTTTTTGCCAGTTCGATGCCGTTCGCATCGGGTAGTTTCACATCACAGATCACTACTTCCGTTTCATACTGCTCCAGCTTGCGCAGTCCGGCCTTGGCGTCGCCGGCCTGCTGCACTTCAAATCCTTCGAGACTGATGATCTTGGCCATCAGTCCGCGTAGTTTTTCTTCATCGTCGATAATCAATACCATACCTGTTGCAATTGCTGGCACAAGTTAGCAAAGTTCTTAGTGATAAGCCTGCTAACGCGGTCGTCTGGTCAAAGACCAGCATCTCGTTACGACCGTCATACCAATGATCATTGTCCGATCAACATTTTGACCGTCTCCCTTGCGAAGGCAGCGGTCTCCTGCTAAGAAGTCTGGCCAATATGAATACATTCTTGCGACGCATCGGGACGGGAATGACGCTGGTCGTTGGCGAAACCTGCGACCAGTGTAAGGCAGGTTCGACCTGGCTAAGCACAAAGACTTACAACTTAGAACTTATTACTTATTACTCAAAAATCCTCTTCCTTTTTCAGGTCAGTCTCCTTGATATTGCTCTCCAATTTCTCCTTCTTGATATTTGTGCGCAACAGTAAGAACAAACTCATGTAGATATTGGCGACCCATACCAGCGCGAACTCCGCCACAATGTATCCCCGCCAATTCTCATAGAGCAGTTGGTAGTTGGTCACCAAGATGACGAGTGCGGTTACATAAAAGCTGAAACAATATTCGCAGGTGAAGAGATAGAAAAACTTTCGCTGAACAAGACGCTTGCTGTACTTGCTTTTGTGTTTACAATAGTTACGGAGTTCGGCGAAGATTTCTTCATGCGTCACCGTCCACGCGATGCAAGCGATGGGAATGGCCAGGATAAAAAGATAGGAGAGCTGCTGACTGATGGGGAACATAGCCGGTTTTTCGTGTACACAGACCAATTCCCTGCCAATGCTGTGCTGGATAAATTACTGTGCCGGCAAGTTCCGCAACAAAAAATCACGCGTATTGCCGCCCATGATTTTTTCGATATCCGCGCGTGAATAGCCGAGCTTGACGAGCTCGTTGACTACCTCTTTGAATCCGTTGATATCATAGCTGCAGGTGGTGGCGCCGTCGAAATCGGAGCCCATCGCTACTTTATCGACCCCGATTTTATCGGCGACGTATTTGATCGCTTTCGCAGTGGCCGCTGCATCTTCGCCGCAGACGGCCGTTTCCCACATCCCGATTCCCACGAGTCCGTTTCGTCGACCTATTTCCGCAATTTGGGCATCGGAAAGATTGCGGATATTGTCGCAGGTGCCTTTCACCCCGCCGTGTGACAAGATCAGTGGTCCAGTCGTATTCGCGAAAATATCATCAACCAGTTTGGGTGAGGCGTGGGCGATATCTACGATGATGTGCAGGGCTTCCATCTTCTTCAAAAGTGCTTTCCCTTTTTCGGTAATACCAGCTTTTTGTAATCCGTGTGCGGAGCCACCCCATTCATTGTCGAAGAAATGGGTGAGGCCAATGTACCGAACACCGGCTTTGTAAAAGGTATCAAGGTTGTTGAGATCGTTCTCCAGGCAATGTGCGCCTTCGAGTCCGAGCATGCCTGCGCACAATTGATGATTGCCTGATCTCGCTTGTATAAATGCGCTGAGTTCCTTTTGAGTACCTATCACCCGAAAATTTCCATTGGATTTCTCTGCAAACCGGTGCAGGCGTGCGCATTGGTGTAATGCTCTTGCTTTGATGCTGAACCAATCTGCCGGCGGCTGCAATTGCGCAAAACTGAGTAAGGCAATTTGATCGGTTTTGTCGCTATTGCTATCGTAGTTGATGCCCCTTGGCGTTTTGCTCACCACGGAAAAAACCTGGAAAGCTGCATTGGCTTCCTGCATGCGGGGTATATCTACATGCCCGTGATCTGCTTTCTTCAGCAGGTCGCGATCCCATAACAATGCATCACAATGCAGATCCGCAATAAATGGAATAGAATCGTACCACAGCGGCCCTTTCACATTCGCCGATGAATGCACGACGCGGTTCATTTTGCGATCTACAATGCCGGGAGCGAGGGAGAAAAGCAGGATGGCAAGTATTACTACAATGATGAGCAGCCAACGGAGAAAGCGTTTCATGAAAGAAAGTTAATTAGTTTTTGGTTTATAGTTCGCTGTTCATCGTTCTTCATGTGCAAAACTCAACGAAAGCCATATGATCTGCTGTTGAGCGTATGGCTGTGTCTACGCCCGTTAGATACTCTAAAGACGAAACGTAAACATCATGAAATGTTTAGTTCGTAGGCGGAGCGTACGACCAGCAACGAGGGTTGGGAATCTGCCGTTATGCCCGAGAAAGCGGGCATCTTTCCGGAAACATGAATTGAATGCAAAGCCCTTTGCTATTATTAATGTGCAGACTTCTTAGCAGGAGACCCCCGCCTTCGCGGGGGAGACGTTCAATAACGAAGACAGTCGATCCAAACAATATGCCTGTCAAACAGAAATAGTGCGCCGCTGCACCTGAAGAACTTTAAACCTTAAACGCTTGCGTAACGCTGCTGGCCGCGAGCTACTAGCTTCTGGCAGATTGGTCTCGCCTGTAGTGCGATCAATGGAAAATGTGCGCCGCCGCACCTGAAGAACTTTTAAACCTTAAACCCTTAAACCTTTAAACTTTTGTCACCAATTGCCCGCCTGTTCGGGGTTAATCCTATCCGACACATCCGCCGGTTTGTTGTTCTTCCAGTTGGGATCGTATTTCACGAACCAGGAAAGCCAGAGCGTACGCGAGAGGCGCATTAAGACGGGTTGCAATGCGATGAGGAGAACGGCGTTGAGTATAAGCCAGGTGACAAAACGGTTATCATCAAACGAAAATCCGATCAGCAGCCACCAGGCCAGGCAGGAAGCGACACAAACGGCCACGGAAATAGCATAGCTAACATAACCGGTACCATAGTAGAAGCCAACTTCGATTTCAGTGGGTTGTCCGCAGGTGGGACATTTATCTACCATCTTCACGACCGACTTCAGTTTGTAGGGATTTTTTTCTTTGTAGATATAGCCTTCCCGGCAGCGCGGACATTTATTCGAGAGTACAGAGAGCAGGTAATCGGGCTTGTTTTGTTTGGCTGCCATGGATTGCTGGTATTAAACCGCAAAGGTACATTCCTGCCCTGTAACCAAGGTGACTAATGTTACGCTTCCAGCACTTTTTCCATCTGCATGCTGCGGGAACCTTTGATGAGCATGGTAACACCGTTGAAATGTTGTTGCGCAAACCATTTTTTTACTTCCGTAGAATTGGCAAAGCTGCGGTAGGGATGTGGTAGTTTGAGAAAATCGCCGCCGGTTAAAGCGACGGCTTTCCAATGGTATTGACTGATGAGATCGATGATTTGCTGGTGTTCCTGAATACTTTCAGCGCCCAGCTCTGCCATACCGCCCAGGATCAGCACCTTGTCTTTTGCCGGCAGTTTGGCCAGGTTTTCAATGGCAAGCCGCATGCTGCTGGGGTTGGCATTGTAGGCATCGAGGATGATATGGTTGCCGTCTTTTTCTACCAGTTGTGAGCGGCTGTTGGAAGGAATATATTTTTCAATGGCTGTTTTAATCCTGCCTGCATCTATCCCAAAAAAATGACCGATGGCCGCGGCGCAGAGTACATTGGGCAGGTTGTAATCGCCTACGAGTTGTGTGGCGATCTTTTCCTGCATGCCTTCGGTGAACTGCACTTCCAGGAAGGGTTCGCTTTGGGTAGCATGCCCAATCAACTGCGCCTCTGCAGTACCGTACGTATAAATGTTTTCGATGCCCCTGCTCATCGTGCGGAGGTAGTCGTAGTCCCACATCACCAGCGCTGTGCCTTTATTCGCCCGCAGCCAGTCGTACAATTCACCCTTGCCTTTGCGCACGCCTTCTACGCCGCCGAACCCCTCGAGATGGGCTTTGCCACAATTGGTGATAATGCCATGGGTAGGCATGGTATACTTACAATAACCTTCAATTTCCTTCTGGTGGTTGGCGCCCATTTCGATCACCGCCATCTGTGCATCTTTTTTTACAGAGAGGATGGTGAGCGGAATACCGATATGATTGTTGAGATTTCCTTTGGTCGTGCAGGTAATGAACGACGATTCCAGCACAGCATGCACGAGTTCCTTGGTGGTGGTTTTACCGTTGCTGCCGGTAATAGCAATAAAGGGAATATCGAATTGCTGGCGATGGTGCTTCGCCAGTTGCTGCAGCGTATCAAGTACATCCTCTACCAAAATGGTTTTCTCTCCCTGCATGCAGGCAGGTTCGTCAATGATCGCATAGGCCGCGCCCCCTTCGATAGCGTTCTTCGCAAAAGCGTTACCATTAAAGCTGGGGCCCTTCAGGGCAAAGAAAAGATCACCGCTTTTCAATTTGCGGGTATCTGTTTGTACAGAAGGGTAAGCAAGGAATAACTGGTAAAGTTTTTCGATGGTCATAGCAACGGGACTTGTCAACAAAAATAGGGCAAACAAAAAAGCCATCCCTGTTGGAATGGCTTTGCAAATATGTTTTTTTTCTTAGCGTTTTCTGCTGTTTTGACGGCGTGCTTTGTAGTTGATACCAGTACCATGACCATTACCTTCAGGACTACCTACGCGGTCCATCGCGCAACGGAAACCAACGGTGCTGGAAGACTGGTCTTCTTCAAGGAAGCGGCGTGTACCGGGGCTAAGCCAGTAAGCGCGGTCGTTCCAGCTACCACCTTTGATCACGCGTGATTTGTCGCTGATAAGGGTAGTGATACCATATCCGTAAGATACACCGGCAATGCTGGAGTCACCATCGAGGTAGTTGATAACATCACCTTTCTGGTAGTTACGGCGGTTTTTGCTTTCTGCATCGGTGATATAACGATTCTTGATACGACCCAGGCTATCTCTTTCTGCTTTACCGCTGCTCATATCAACTGTTTCGTACCTGTTACCACGGTAAGAAGCAACGTCGTCGTTGTCTACACCAGAGAGGGGACGATATACATCAGCAGTCCATTCGTTTACGTTACCGCTCATGTTATACAATCCGAAACCGTTGGGGTAGAAAGAAGTTACAGGGGCTGTGTATACCGCGCGGTCGTTCAAACCACCCGCTACACCCATGTTATCACCGGCACCTCTTTTAAAGTTGGCCAGGAAGGTACCCTGCCAGCTGCCACGACGTGTATCGCGCAAACCGTTTACGTTCTGGCTCCAGGAATACACTTGTTTGTTGGTCAGCAACTCTTCACCACGCTTGCCTTCTTTTTTAGAGGGCATGGGGTTTTGGTTAACCAGTCCGAGTGCTGCATATTCCCACTCCGCTTCTGTGGGCAGGCGGTAACCCGGCAACAGGATACCATCTTCGAAAGTCACATTGGTACGTGGTGTACCATTTGGATTTTTCAGCGGGTTCTTTTTAGATTTTGCTGCTTGTCCGGGTGTTGGTTGGTATTCACCCAGCAGGTAAGCTTTTGTATTGAAGTTCTCCTGGCCAAGACCGCTCAGGTTCTTCAGGGAGTTCTTATTAATATAGCCACGTTTAACCAGCTCGCCTTCGTTCACGCGGTCTGTTCTCCAGGCGCAGAAATCGTTGGCTTGTTTCCAGGTTACACCTACCACCGGATAGTAGTTGTAAGATGGGTGACGGAGATAGTATTCTACCAGCGGCTCGTTGTACGCCAGCTCGCTTCTCCAAACAAGGGTATCGGGCAATACGGCATTGCGTACCGCCTGGTACTCGTCACCGTCAAACACGGTGTTTACCCAATACATATATTCACGGTAGTGTACGTTGGCCACTTCCGTTCTGTCCATGTAGAACGAGTTCACCGTAATACGGCGGGGAATATTGTTCCAGTCGCCCATTACATCTTCCTGGGTAGCACCCTGGGTGAATGTACCGCCCTGGATAAACACCAGGCCGGGGCCGGTTTTCTCTTCTTTCTCTTTTGCAACCTGGAAACCACCCATGTTTTTGTCATTGTAGTTCCAGCCGGTTACATCGGATTGTCCGCTCTTGTTCTTGCTCTTGCAGGAACTCACGCTCGCCGCGCAGGATAGGATAATAATTAAAGTCTTCCAGTTCATTTTAATAGCCATTTGAAGCCGGTTTTAGAATGAATTAACGGGATGTTGCTGTTTATATTGTAAATCGTACCGTGGTTTTCCGCCTTCCCCGCGAATATAAGTAGGTTTTAGCCTGCGGTATCGTAGAATTACGTTAAAAACCATCGAAAGGTTCCCTGAACGGGAATAATGTGCAAAAACCAAACCGGAGTGGGAGGTAAGTAATAAGTTGTAGGTAGTAAGTTTTATGTCCTTCGGCCGGGTGGCCCTGGCTTCGAACAAGAGCATCTATCGCGGAAGAGGGGTCGGCAGAGCGAGGCTTCCGCCAAAAAACAGCGATTCAGCGTGAAGGTTTACTTAGTACTTAGTACTTAGAACTTACGACTTCCACTGATTATCAAATATTTAACCGAACCAAATACTATTCGCCATCCAGCACGCGTTTTGCACCCGAGTTCGCCGCGTATGAGAAAAACTGGACTATTGGTACTCCTGGGCTTGCTTTGGCTGCCGCGAAGCTGGGCGCAGCGAACCTATGCCGACCATTCGGTACTCGCCTCCGGCAACTGGTATAAGATGGCCGTCAGTGGGCCCGGTGTGTATAAAGTTGACCTGCCCTTTCTTCACGCACTCGGCATTACTGCTACCAGCATTCCATCAGCATCGATTCGGTTGTTTGGCAATGGCGGACAAATGCTCCCCGAAGCCTGCAATGGGCAAAAGGTTGATGACCTCGCCGAAAATGCGATTGAAGTGGTCGATGGGGGCGATGGTCAGCTCAACGGTTCGGATTACTTTCTATTTTATGCGGCCGGACCTGACCAATGGCTGGCCGACACCACGCTTCGCAGTTTTCGCCACCAAAAGAATTTGTACAGCAACAACGCCTATTATTTTATCACTATCGGGGGAGAGGGCAAACGCATCCGCCAACAAGCCGCAGCACCGGTGTCCAATACGGATGTCAGCAGTTTTTCGGGCCGTTACTTCTATGAGCAGGATTCAGTGAACCTATTGTCGAGCGGCAAAGAATGGTACGGCGCTCCATTATCCGCAGGCACTGGCAATACCCAACGCATCCGTCTCGCAATTTCCAATCTGGGCAATGGCGAGGCCCGCATCAACGCTCAATTATTGGCGCGATCTGCCACTGGCAATAGCCAGTTTACCATCTCCGTAAACGGACAATCGATCCTGCAGCAGGACATCGCTGCCAGCGGTACCGCCGCGCTCGATCCTTTCGCAAAAAAAGCATTGGCAGCGGCTACATTCAACCCGGCCGCCAACATGAATGTCGATGTGAATTTTTCGCCGGGCGGACAAGGCGCGCAGGGTTGGGTCGACTGGCTTGAATTCTTCTGGCGGCAGCAGCTCATCACTAACGGTAATGAACAGTTGCTTTTTCGGGACTGGAACAGTGTAGGAACGGGAAAAATTGCGCGCTATACGATAGCGCAGGGCGCTGGATACACCGTTTGGGATATAAGCAATCCTTTAACGCCCCGCCAGCTGTTGACCAGCACAAGCGGTACATCGCTTGTCTTCACTGATTCAACTGATCGCCTGCACGAGTATATTGCTTTTTCCAGTCAGTCGTTAACACCGCAACCCATCGCCGCTGTTCCGAATCAAAACCTTCATGCAGCCAATGCAACCGATTTAATCATTGTCACTCATCCAGGCCTGGCTGCACAGGCACAGTCGATTGCTTCCTTTCATTCGTCCAACGATGGTATGCACCCGCTAATCGCTACCACCGACCAGGTGTACAATGAATTTTCATCCGGCACACCCGACCCAACAGCCATCCGCGACTTTGTAAAGATGTTCTATGACCGGGCAGGTGCGGATAGCATGCGCCGGCCTAAATACCTCTTGTTACTGGGCGATGGTTCCTTCGATTACGGAAACCATGTGAAGAACAACCACCAGCTGGTGCCCGCCTGGGAAACGACGGAATCCCTGGATCCCCTCGGCACCTATACATCAGACGATTTCTTTGGTTTCCTCGACGATAGCGATGATATCAATGACAGCCATCGGATCAACCTGCTGGATATCGGGGTCGGCAGGATACCCGCGCAAACTGCTGCTGAAGCAAAAGCCTATGCAGATAAGCTCATCGATTACGCCGATCCGAAAAGCCTGGGTCCCTGGCGCAACCAAACGAGTTTTGTCGCGGATGACCAGGATCTTAACCTGCACCTCAACGATGCGGAAGCGGTTGCCGCCGCTGCGGCCAGCAGTAATCCCGTGCTCCTCCAGAACAAAATTTACCTCGATGCCTATACGCAGCAAACAACTCCGTTCGGTAAACAGTACCCCGATGTAAATACTGCCATCAACCAGCAAATTCAAAACGGCACACTGATCTGGAACTATAATGGACACGGGAGTTATAATCGCCTTGCGGAAGAAACGATATTGGATCAAACCATGAGCGATGCATGGACCAATACCTGGCGCCTGCCCATGATGATCACCGCAACCTGCGATTTTGCACCTTATGACAACCCCGCAATTCATTCATTGGGTGAACGCATCTTGCTGCGGGAGAAGGCAGGTGCCATTGCACTCATGACCACCACGCGTGCCGTCGTAGCCTACAGCAACCGCATCATGAACAGCAACTACCTGCAGGCCGCGTTGTTAGCGGGTAAGGATGGCCGTTATTCTACCCTGGGAGAAGCGTTGCAACGCGCAAAGAATCTTACGTACAGTACGCAATCGGATATCGCCAATAACCGGAAGTTTGGTCTGCTCGGTGATCCCGCGCTCACCCTTTCTTTTCCCCGCTTGCGTGTACACACGACACAAATCAATGGAAAACCAGTGAACGCAGTGCCCGACACTTTGCGTGCATATGGAATTTATAGTGTTAGCGGGACGGTTAAAGATGCAAGCGGGAATCTTCAGTCGGGTTTCAATGGTATACTCAATGTAACCGTGTTCGATAAACCCGGCCGGCAATCGACCCTGGCGAATGATGCCGACAGTTATGTGCAAACCTTCAATGTGCAGAACAACCGCTTATTTTCGGGCGTCGTGAACGTGGTGAACGGGCATTTTGATTGTACGTTTCGATTGCCTGCAGATATTAACCCGCAACCGGGGAATGGCTTTATCAGCTATTACGCGCAAAACGGCATCACCGATGCGAATGGTTACTTTAACGGCTTTTTGACAAGTGCTGTCCCTGGACAGAGCAGCGATCGAACGGGTCCGGCAGTCAAAGCCTGGCTCAATGATCGCCAGTTTGTAAATGGATCGGCTGTTTCCGACGAACCCCTGCTGCTGGTGGATCTGAGCGACTCTTCCGGCATCAATATTGCAGGTGCGGGTACCGGTCATGATTTGATGGCGATACTGGATGGCGACAGCACACATCCGTTTGTATTGAACAGCTATTACACCAGTGATACCAATAATTATCGTTCGGGCACCGTACAGTTTCGGTTACCAATGATGGGCGAAGGGCAGCACCGGTTGCGGATCATTGCCTGGGATGGTGCCAATAATAAAAGTGAAACGAGTATCGACTTT